>CANEUT010000162.1 GCA_947441895.1 Rickettsiales bacterium
CAATCACTAAGGGCGCAAAAAGCGGCTTTGTCATCACCCCGGGCTTCGCACCCGGCTATTACAACGATAATGGTAATGAAAGCAAACGCCTGGGCTATGGCTTAGAATTCCGTTCAACGCTGGAAGCCACCTACCGGTTTGAAAAAGGTCAGCGCGTGGGCGCACAAATTGCCCATCTCAGCAACGCCAACATTGGCAACAAAAACCCCGGCACCGAAACCGTGCAAGTGGTTTATACCCACCCGCTTTCGTTCTAGGTTCACTTCAAAGTCCCTCGCGTTCGCTCAGTGTACTTTGAAGTGGATACGTTGTGTGCGCTAACGCGGGCGAAGCCCACCCGGCGCGCACTGGTTTTTCTTAATAAACAGCTGAAGGAACCGGTGCTTAGCCGCAAAGCGCTATGCATCAACTCTACAACCGGCAGAAGCTAACCTGTTACTGCCTCGATCTTTATAGGCGACAAGTACTAGGAGTTTTTGCGCGCAGGGAGGGCGCGTAGCAGCGCTACGTAACTGACCGAGCACAAAAAACGACGCCGTAATTGGCCCTAGAAAGATCGAGGCTACAGCACTTCGTAGGCAGGAAGCGTAAGGAACTCGGCATAGTCTTTGTCGAATGTCAGCTTCAGCACCAAATCTTTGGCTTTGGTGTAGGGCACACGGGCGAAGGTTGCATCACCCACGCTTGCCTTAATTTTCTCCAGCTCTTCTGCAGCCAGACCTGACAGCCACTCAGCGATGATGGGTTTGCCATCATCCGTGCTGGCGCCATGATGCAACCACTGCCACAATTGGCTACGCGAAATTTCGGCTGTCGCCGCATCTTCCATCAAATTGAAAATGGGCACGGCGCCATGACCATCCAGCCATTCGGCCGTATATTGAATCGCCACGCTGAGGCTGTTGCGCACGCCCGCTTCGGTAATGGTGCCGGTGGGCACCTGCAGCAAATCGGCCGCCGTCACGTTCACATCCAACCGCAGATTATCACGTTGATTCGTGTTGGGCATCAAACGATCAAACACTTCCATGGCCACCGGAATCAGGCCCGGATGCGCCACCCAAGTGCCGTCATGTCCGTTACCGGCTTCACGCTCTTTATCGGCGCGCACGGCAGCGAAGGCTTTATCATTCGCCGCCGCGTCATTCTTCACGGGAATGAAGGCCGACATGCCGCCCATAGCAAACGCGCCGCGCTTATGGCAGGTCTGAATCAGCAGCTGCGAATAGCTGGCGAGGAAGTGCGTGTCCATGGTGACCTGACCGCGATCGGGCAGTAAAAATTCGGGCCGCGCATGGAATTTTTTGATGTAGGAATAAATATAATCCCACCGTCCGCAGTTCAGCCCCACCGCATAATCTTTCAGCGCGTGCAGAATTTCGTGCATTTCAAAGCTGGCCGTAATCACCTCAATCAGCACCGTCACTTTGACGCTGCCTTTAGCGATGCCCACATAGTCTTCCGAAAAGGCAAACACATCGGCCCAAAGCTGCGCTTCCTCGGCCGATTCCTGCTTGGGAATATAAAAATAGGGACCAGTCCCACGGGCCAGACGCTCTTTCGCGTTATGAAAAAAGTACAACCCAAAATCAAACAGCGCACCGCTGATGGGCGCACCATTCAGCGTCACGTGGCGCTCGGGCAAATGCCAGCCACGCGGACGCACCAACAGCACGGCCAAATTTTCTTTGTTCAGCGCGTATGATTTGCCTTCGGGGCTGCTGTAAGCCAGCGTGCCACGCACGGCTTCGAACAGTGCTTTCTGCCCTTCCATCAGCCGTTCCCAGGTGGGGGAAAGCGCATCTTCCAAATCAGCCATGAACACTTTGGCGCCGGAATTCAGCGCGTTGATAATCATCTTCGGTTCGGCGGGGCCGGTAATTTCCACGCGGCGGTCCAGCAAGTCGGCGGGCACTTCGGCCACTTTCCAATCACCCTCGCGAATCGCTTTTGTGGCGGGGTTAAAATCGGGCTTCACCCCCTTATCAAACTCGGCCTGACGCGCCTCGCGTTTTTTGAGGAGGGCTTCACGACGACTGCCAAATTTCTCCACCAGCGCACCCACAAAATTCAGCGCCTCGGGCGAAAGAATAAATTCACACCCGACGGGAATGGTTGCGTTTACCTGAAGCGTAGTGGTTGCGTTTGCAGTTTTAGCGGCACTGGTCATGAAAGCCTCCTTCGAAGATTTTTGTCATTCTGAGCGAAGCGAAGAATATGAATCCGTTTGGCGAGATCCTTCGTTGCACTCAGGATGACAGATGGTGTGCCACTTCCATGGCCGCGCCGCAAGCATTTATGCGACGATGGCCCCGCGGGCGAGCAGCCACAAAAACGCCGCCGCAATGGCAATGCCATAGGGCACCGCTTCACCACGCGTCAGCAATCGCGGCAGCGCGTGTGCGTGGGCCAGCCGCCGCCAAATGGGTGGAATGATTTTTCGCAGTATCAGCGTGAGGATCACTAATGCCCCCCCCATCACACTGGTGAGAAAAATGAACTCCACCGTCAGCCGGCCGAACCCCGTCCACAACGCGCAAACGACCAGCAACTTCACATCACCACCGCCCATCAGCCCCAACGTAAAAAGCACCAAACCCAGTGCCAGCAAGGCTCCGGCCGCCATAAGCCCTGAAACAGGATCTGCCACGCCAGCAACAGCACCACCCACAAAAAGCAGCGCCACCAAGCCATTCAGCCAGTTGGGAATAATGTAATGCGCGGCGTCGCTGATGATGACCACCACCATGCAAAGCGCCAGCGCCAGTGCCAATCCATGCGTTATAAGTCCGTGTGCATCCATCGTAAATTCCTTGTCATGCCCCAGCGATTGCGCTAGTTTATGCCCTTAACATTGTTAACAAAAGAAATACTCTATGCAACAAGCAAGCACACCGGTTGACGTAGGCGCCGCCACACGCGGCCACATTATCGTTACCGGCAATGAAAAAGGCGGGTCGGGCAAAACCACCACCAGCATGCACCTCATTGTGGGTTTGCTGCGCCTTGGCTTTCGCGTGGGCAGCATGGATATTGATGCGCGTCAACGCTCGCTGTCGCGCTACATTGAAAACCGCAAGGCCACCATGGCGAAGGAAAACACCACGCTTCCCATGCCCACCCATTTTGTGGTGAATAAAAGCCCCTTCAACATTCAAGAAGAAGCCGAGGCCGATGAGCGCGAGCGCTTCACCCGCGCCCTTGCCCGCCTGCTTGCCACGTGTGATTTTGTGGTGATTGATTCGCCGGGGAATGACACGCATTTGTCACGCATGGCCCATTCCTATGCCGATACGGTGATTACGCCGGTGAATGATAGTTTCGTCGATCTCGACGTGCTGGCTTCGGTTGATGGCATCACCATGCAGGTGCTCAAACCCAGCATCTATAGCGAAATGCTGTGGGAACAAAAACTCATGCGCGCCAAACGCGACGGCGGATCGATTGACTGGCTGGTGATGCGCAATCGCCTCAGCAATATCGATGCGCGCAACAAACGCATGATCACCAAAATTATGGATGATCTCACCAAGCGCCTTGGCTGCCGCATTGCGCCGGGCTTCTCGGAACGGGTGATTTTCCGCGAGCTTTTCCTGCTTGGCCTCACCGTGCTCGACGTGGTGGAGACCAATAAATCCGGCGCGCTTTCCATGTCGCATTTGGCCGCTCGCCAAGAAGTGCGCGATCTGCTGAAGGCACTACGCATTCCCACCATTGATGCGCGCATTGCGCAGGTGCGCCAAGGTGCGGCCGGTGATGTGCTCACCAATCCGCGCATTGCGCCAAAATCTGCCGCCCCCAAATCAGAAGTGGCAGCGACACCAAGCGAGGCAACGACAGCCGACGCCCAAGCCACCTCGGCCGCTTAGGAAATTCTTCAGATGCATTTGCCAAACGCTTCACTCTTTCGCGCCTATGACGTTCGCGGCATTGTGGGTGAATCACTGACGGCGGAAGATTTTCTTTCCATCGGCCATGCTTTCGCCAGCCACGTGGCCGATATTTGCCAAACCCGCACACCCCTCATTGTCGCCATGCGCGATGGCAGGGC
>CANEUT010000163.1 GCA_947441895.1 Rickettsiales bacterium
AACACGGTGATAATCACCAACCCAATCGACACTTCATAGGAAACCATCTGCGCGCTGGAGCGAATGGCACCGAGGAAGGCATATTTGGAATTCGATGCCCAGCCGGAAATAATAATGCCGTAAACCCCGAGTGACGACATGGCGAACAGGTACAGCACGCCCACATTCAGGTCGGCAATGACGAATTCAGCAGAAATTGGCATCACCGCCCAGCCCAGCAGCGCGAGGGCAAACGTAATCATCGGTGCCATCAGGAACATCACCTTGTTCGCTTTGGTGGGCACAATGGTTTCTTTCATCAGCAGCTTCAAACCATCGGCGAATGGCTGCAGCAGACCAAACGGCCCAACCACGTTAGGGCCTTTGCGCAGCTGCATGGCACCAATCACCTTACGTTCGGCATAGGTGGTCATGGCAACGGCAATCAGCAGCGGCACCGTGACCAGCAGAATTTTGCCGACGATGATCAGCACCGGCAGAATCGTATCCAGCCAAAGCGGGGTCTGCATAAACTCTAAAATGGTGCTCATTGCTTAACCTCCGTCATCGCGAGGCCGACAGGCCGTGGCGATCTATCTGTCATTCTGAGCGCAAGCGAAGAATCCAGATCCTTCGTTTCACTCAGGATGACAAAAGACTGGATTGCCACGTCGGCTTTGCCTCCTCGCAATGACAAGTAAGTACTCATGCGGCTTTTCTTTCCTGCTCTTGTTTCAGCGCTAATTCAGCACATTGCGCCATGGTTTTGCTGGCACGGCTGATCGGATCCGTCATATGGAAATGACGCACGGGATAGTCAAATGTTTCGCTCGTGATTTTAGCGTCCGCCGCTTTTTCAGCCGACCATGTGGCGTTTGCGCGGACATCCAGCGTGGCGAAGCTTGCAAATTCATTGCTGATGCGCGCGCGAATTTGCTCCAGCGAGTGATAGGGCAGCACGCGGCCCGTCAGTTGCGAAAGCGCCCGCAGAATCGTCCAATCTTCCTTCGCCTGACCGGGCGGGAAAATGGCGCGACGCGTGTGCTGCACACGGCCTTCCATGTTCACATAGGTCGCATCTTTTTCGGTGTACGCGGCACCGGGCAGCACCACATCGGCGCGGTGTGCACCAATATCGCCGTGGTGACCCTGATAGACCACAAATGCATCGCCGAAATAGCTGGTGTCGATTTCATCCACGCCCAGCAGATAAACGAACTTCACCTCTTTCTTTTTGATGCCATCGATAATGCCCGCCATGTCGCGGCCTTTGGCTTGCGGCACGAAACCAATATCCAGCGCGCCCACGCGAGCGGCGGCATTGTGCAACAGGTTAAAACCATTCCACCCCTCACGCACCACATTGCACGTGGAGGCGATTGTTTTGGCAACTTTCAGAATCGCTGCGCCATCACCACGGGCCAGCGCACCCGCGCCCAGAATGATGATTGGGTTTTTGGATGCCTTCAGCGCTTCTGCCACGGGGTGTTTGCCCGATGCAATGTCATTTAAAAGGGTCGCATTTTCACCCAGCTGCTCCACGGGGAATGTTAAATCGAACGCGGCACCAATGTTAAAAGCCTTCATGCCATTCTTCAGATATGCCTTGCGCAGACGGGTGTTCACCAGCGGCGCTTCGTGGCGAATATTGGTGCCAATGAACAGCGCCACATCGGCTTGTTCTAGGTTTGCAATGCCGGTGTTGAACAAATAGCTGGCGCGATCAGCGGCGTCGATATGCGCACCATCTTGACGGCATTCAAGGTTAGGCGAACCGGCACCCACCATCAAATCTTTCAGGGCAATCATGGCTTCCACATCAGCCAAATTACCGGCGATGGCGGCCATTTCACTGCCCTTTACGATTTTCATTTTCTCGGCCACGGCGGCCAGCGCTTCGTCCCAGCTCACTTCCACCAGCTTGCCGTTTTTACGCACATACGGGCGGTCGAGTCGCTGGGTTTTCAAGCCATCACACGCATAGCGGGTTTTGTCGGAAATCCATTCCTCGTTCACTTCTTCGTTCAGGCGCGGCAGAATGCGCAGCACTGCTTCACCCCGCGTATCAATACGAATATTGCTGCCCACCGCATCCAGCACGTCGATGGATTCGGTTTTGGTCAGCTCCCACGGACGGGCGTGGAAGGCATAGGGCTTGCTGGTGAGCGCGCCGACGGGGCACAGGTCAATAATGTTCGCCGAAATCTCGGAGCTGAGGGCTTTTTCGAGGTAACTCGTGATTTCCATATGCTCACCACGGCCCAGCGCGCCAATTTCGGGCACGCCCGCCACTTCATCGGCGAAGCGCACGCAACGGGTGCAGTGAATGCAGCGCGTCATGGTCATTTTCACCAGCGGACCCATGGATTTATCTTCCACCGCGCGTTTATGATCGTGGTAACGGCTGACGCCGCTGCCATACACAAAAGCTTCGTCTTGCAAATCGCACTCGCCGCCCTGGTCGCAAATGGGGCAATCGAGCGGGTGGTTAATCAGCAGAAATTCCATCACCCCTTCGCGGGCTTTTTTTACCATGGGGGTGTTGGTGAACACTTCCATGTTGGGCGCGGCGGGCAGTGCGCAGCTGGCCTGCGGCTTTGGTGGGCCGGGGCGCACTTCCACCAGACACATGCGGCAGTTGCCCGCAATTTTCAAACGGTCATGATAGCAGAAACGTGGAATTTCCACCCCCGCCCGGTCACATACCTGAATGACGCTTTCACCAGCGTTGAATTCTGTTTCGATACCGTCAATTTTTAATATTGGCATGATTTTCTCAAAGTAACTGTTATTTACAAATCTTCTTATTCAGCAGCTTTCTTTTTGCTTTTTTTCTGCTCATGGCCACACTTCACTAAAATAGAGCGAGTTGTAATCGAACCACTTGAGCTAGAGAATCCTCCGCCAGCGCTATATTGATTGGCCCCAAAGCCCCCCTGCGCATTACTATATGGCGTTGATGAGCCATCTTTATTAATAAGGCTATAGCCCCTTGCTCCACACACCTCACCAGCCTTCGCAAGACAGTCGCCATGATTAAGTAAACTTCCATTACAGCTTATCGATTGTCCTAAACTTCCATCCGGTAGATAGGTGTCCGTAGCTTTTGCACAGGCACACAAAAAGACAAGGCCTGCAGCAAGAACAGCAGAATTTTTAAAGTACGCAAATAATTGCTTCTTCTGAACACAGTTTTTCATTACGCTACCCTCCGTGAAAATTCATCAATCCGCGCTTCGATGACATGGCGGAAATGGCGGACGAGGCCTTGCACCGGCCATGCGGCGGCATCACCCAGCGCGCAAATAGTGTGACCCTCAATGCGGGTGGTCACGTCGATCATGTGGTCGATATCTTCGGGCCTTGCATCACCTTTTACCATGCGCTCCATCATGCGCCACAGCCAGCCCGTGCCCTCGCGGCATGGGGTGCATTGGCCGCAGCTTTCATGCATGTAGAATTTGGAAAGCCGCGCGATGGCTTTCACAATGTCGGTGGATTTATCCATGACGATAACGGCGGCGGTGCCAAGGCCGCTGCGCGCCTCTTTCAGCGCGTCAAAATCCATCAGCACGGTGTCGCACACCGATTTTGGAATGAGTGGGCACGACGAACCGCCGGGAATGACGGCCAGCAAATTATCCCACCCGCCGCGCACGCCACCGGCATGTTTTTCAATCAGCTCTTTCAGCGGAATGCTCATGGCCTCTTCCACGTTACACGGATTATTCACGTGGCCGGAAATGCAGAAAATTTTGGTGCCGGTATTGTTAGGGCGGCCAAAGCCCGCAAACCACGCTGGTCCACGGCGCAAAATGGTGGGCACCACCGCGATGGATTCCACATTGTTCACCGTGGTGGGGCAACCCCACACGCCCACACCGGCGGGAAATGGCGGCTTCAGTCGCGGCTGGCCTTTTTTACCTTCCAGCGATTCCATCAGCGCGGTTTCCTCACCGCAAATATAAGCCCCCGCCCCGCGATGGACGAAAATATCAAAATCATAGCCGGATTTGCAGGCGTTTTTGCCGATGAGGCCGGCGGCGTAAGCCTC
>CANEUT010000164.1 GCA_947441895.1 Rickettsiales bacterium
CCCACAGCGCGTGGCAGCCACATTGCAATGGCTGTGAACGGTTCGATAGTTTGCGTTACGAACGCGCTGAGCAGCGCATCACCAGCGTTGAACTGGCTACGCGTTGACTGATTGTAGGATCGGTGCGTAGCGCGGATGGCCCGCGCGAGCCGGAGGAGCCAATAGGCGGGGGCGACTTCGTCCCCACGCGGCAAGGCCGCTAACAACATTGTTAGCTTGGTTTATAGGTGACGAGTTATAGGAGCCGCCGCGTGCAAGGAGGGAGTGTACATTTTGGTACATGACCGACTGAGCACGAAAGACGACGAGGAAATCGGCCCTAGAAAGCAAGCTAGCGACTAAAACCCTTCGGTGGTGGCGGCAAGTTCGACGAGCTAATGGAACCACCCATAGACATATCAGAACCGCTGCTGGCGAATGACGAGCTGCCCGACGATGACGAACGGCTGCCCGATGATGCATTGCTCACCCGCAAGGCTACGGGTTCACCGCCACTGACACCAAGCGACCCGCCACCGGGTTGTACCCATGATAAATTTTCTCCATCTTGATAGCCAATCAGCTTCGCGGTCGAGCTTGTCTGCACGCTATCATAACACACCACATCGCTTTGCATTTGGTAGCAATAGCGCGTCTGCGGCGCGTTATCGGCCTGTTTGGGATGATAGGTGAACACATCGTCCCAGAAGCCCACCGAGTTATTGAAGGTTTTTTTGGTAATCGCCGCAGCGTTGCGTGAGCTTTGCTCCATGTTATCACACGCCGCCGTCGTCACCAGTAACGCCACCATCATCAGGCTACGAATCATCACATGTGGCATCATTGGCTCCTTCGTTTTTAGTTTGTTTCGGTTTGGTTTACTAACCAAACCTCCACGCCGGTTGACTCGCAAGCTCGTCTGAGAGCGCGGGCTGATGGCTCGCTCGCCCAGCTCGCAGGGTTTCTCATCCCTCTAAAGCAATTTTGCTGCCAACTTTACCAAAACCAATGTTTTTCAGCTAGTTGGTATTAGTGATTGCGTCGCTACGGGGAATTAATTACAACAGACATCTATGAAAAAAGCCCTCGCCGCTGCCTTTGTTTTATTCACGGCCACCACTGCAGTGGCACAGGTGGGCATTGCCCCATCACCGGCTTATAAAGAATGCACGGCGCTTGCCGCCAGCAATCCAGCCCAAGCCCTCACCAACGCCGAGGAATGGCTGAAGACGGATGCCAGCATGCCCGCCCATCATTGCCGCGCCATGGCACTGTTTGGTTTAGGCCGCTACGTGGAAGCAGGGGAAGCACTGACCACGACGCGCGATATGATTGAAAAAGGAAACATTAGCCTGCGCAGCTATGTCACCCATCAGGCCGTGCAAGCCTGGATTAATGCCAACCGGGTCGATGCCGCACTGGCCACGCTTGGCACGCAAATCAGTGAAATGAACGTGGTGAAAGGCAACAATGCCCTTGCTGCCAAACTCAGCTCGAATTTAATGTTAGAGCGCGCACGCATTCACCTTACCTACGGCAAGGCCCGCAGTGCCCTGCCCGATCTTGACCAGGCCGTCAGCCTCACCCCCATCAACACCGATGTGCTGCTGGCGCGCGCTAGCGCATTTGAAAAACTGGGGGATGAAGGTTTAGCTCGCGCTGACGCGCAGGCAGTGCTGGTCATTCAACCCACCAACGAAAATGCAAAGCTGATGCTAGGGCGGCTTGATGCCGATGCCGCCGCACCTTCGGCAGATCCACAGTAGAGAAGCAGTAATTTCTAATTATTGTCATCCCCGCGCAGGCGGGGATCCAGTCCTAGGAAAAATACTGTCGCGTAGACACGCGACGTTGGATGCCCGCCTAGGCGGGCATGACAGATTTATAATTTCTTCTTCAACAACTCATTCAGCATGGCTGGGTTTGCCTTGCCCTCGGTCGCTTTCATGGCCTGGCCCACGAAGAACCCGAACAATTTATCTTTGCCTGATTTATATTCGGCGACTTTATCGGGGTTGGCGGCGATCACCGCATCAATCGCGGCTTCAATGGCGCCCGTGTCGGTCACCTGAACGAGCCCCTCGTCTTCCACAATTTGCTTCGCGGGTTTGCCGCTTTCCACCATTTTCTCGAACACGGTTTTAGCGATTTTACCGCTGATGGTGTTATCTTCAATCAGGGTCAGAAGGCCACTCAGCTGCTCCACCGAAATGGGCGACTGTTCAATCGTCACGCCCATTTTATTCAGGCGGGCATAGAGCTCACTCGTCATCCAGTTCGAGGCCAGTTTCGCATCATGCTTTTTGGCCAGCAGCGCATCAAAATAATCCGCCGCCGCTTTTTCACTTACCAGCACGCTGGCATCATAGGGCGACAAGCCATAATCGGCGATGTAGCGGGCTTTTTTCGCATCTGGCAGTTCAGGCAGCGTCGCTTTAATATCATCGACAAACTTCTGCGTAATCACCAGCGGCAGCAAATCGGGGTCGGGGAAATAGCGGTAATCATGCGCGTCTTCCTTGCTGCGCATGGTGCGGGTTTCGCCGGTGGATGCATCAAACAAACGCGTTTCCTGATCAATTTTTCCGCCCGCTTCCAGAATTTCCACCTGACGCGTTGCTTCAAATTCAATCGCTTTAAAAATGAAGCGCATCGAGTTCATGTTTTTAATTTCGCAACGCGTGCCGAATGCATCGCCGGGTTTACGCACGCTCACATTCACATCGGCGCGCATATTGCCTTTTTCCAAATCACCGTCGCAGGTATCAAGATACATCAAAATCGTGCGCAGTTTTTTGAAGTACGCCACCGCTTCTTCGGGTGATCGCATGTCCGGCTCACTCACAATTTCCATCAGCGCCACGCCGCTGCGATTCAAATCAATGAAGCTGAATTTCGGGCTGTGTTCGTGCAGCGATTTACCGGCATCTTGCTCGAGGTGAATGCGGGTAATGCCAATCTCTTTGCTGCTGCCATCGGCAAGGTCCACCGTCAACATGCCTTTGCCCACGATGGGGTCAGAGAATTGCGAAATCTGATAGCCCTGCGGCAGATCGGCGTAGAAATAATTCTTACGATCAAAAATCGAGGTCAGGTTAATTTGTGCCTTGATGCCAAGGCCGGTGCGCACAGCCTGCTCAATGCATTTCTCGTTAATCACCGGCAGCATGCCGGGCATGCCCGCATCCACGAATGATACGCTTTGGTTAGTCTCAGCGCCGAAGCCCACGGGCGCGCCCGAAAACAGTTTGGAGTTGCTGTTCACTTGCGCGTGAACCTCAAGCCCAAGCACCACTTCCCAGTCACCGGTATTTCCCTTAATGCGATACGGCGTGCTCATATTAATACCCCGCCGGTGCGAAATGAAAGCCCGCTTCGCGTTCAATCACCTCGGCGGTTTTGAACACGGTTTCTTCATCAAACGCGCGGCCGATGAGATGCAAGCCAAGCGGCAAACCTGCTTTGCTGAGCCCAATAGGCAG
Source organism: Rickettsiales bacterium (assembly GCA_947441895.1). GTDB lineage: Bacteria > Pseudomonadota > Alphaproteobacteria > Rickettsiales > UBA3002 > QFOX01. The sequence continues at coordinate 3,462 of CANEUT010000164.1, forward strand.
CGCCAGCGCGGGCAAACCCGCGAGCGATGCAGGAATGGTAAAAACGTCGTTCAAATACATCGCAACCGGGTCATCCTGATTGTCGCCGATCGCGAATGCGTCGCTGGGGGCCGTCGGCGTTAAAATCACATCGCATTGTTTGAAGGCCTCCACAAAATCACGCGCGATCAACGCGCGAACGCGCTGGGCTTGTTTGTAATAGGCATCATAGTAACCGGCACTCAGTACATAAGTACCGATGAGAATGCGGCGCTTCACCTCGGCGCCGAAACCGGCGGCGCGGGTTTTTTCATACATGTCGTTCAGGTTGTCGCCATCATCCACCACGCGCAGGCCAAAGCGCACACCGTCATAACGCGCCAGATTGCTGGAACATTCCGCCGGAGCCAGCACATAATACGTCGGCAGCGCATATTTGGTGTGTGGCAGAGAAACATTCACAATTTCAGCGCCGGCCGCTTTCAAAATCGCCGCGCCTTTGTCCCACGCGGCGGTGATTTCGGCGTTCATGCCGTCGATGCGATATTCATTC
>CANEUT010000165.1 GCA_947441895.1 Rickettsiales bacterium
GGCCACATACACATCGCCCGAATCACCCTTCGCCACAAACGGGCGCTTGGAAAGATCGATGCTGGTGATGGTGTCATGAATCATTTGCGTGCCCACATGGGCGGCTTGTGCTTCCATCTGCTCCATCAACCACGGGCCCTGAATCGCTTCCGCAAAACCCGGATAGTTTTCCACTTCGGTGGTGATGGTGAGCTGGCCGCCCGGCTGTTGCCCACGCACCAGAATGGGCTTCAGCGCCGCGCGCGCCGCATAAATAGCGGCCGTGCAACCTGCCGAGCCAGAGCCAATGATGAGGATGGGTGTTTTATGTTCGGTCATAACGTGTCCTTAAAAAGGTCAAAAAATAAAATGCTAAAAACTAGAAATTAAACTGTCGGTTATTTGCCGGTTTTCTCGGCAAGCCAGTTTTGCATCCACGAAATTTCATAGGTCTGCGAACGGTAAATGGCGTCGGCAAGGCGGTTGAGTTCGGGGTCGCTACCATGTTCAAACAAAATGCTGGCCATATCGACCGCGCCTTGGTGATGGGCAATCATGCCGCGCACAAAATCAACATCGGCATCGCCCGTATAATCAATCATCATGTCGCGGTGCATCACCATCATGGCATCGCCGTAATAATCCTTCGCATCCTTTGCCACCACTCCATTGTCATGACGACGAAGCCACTGCTTCATGAAGCCAATTTCTTCTTCCTGTGCCCGAATAATCCAGCGATTGAAATCTTTCAGCCGCTCGTCGCGGCCATATTGAAGCTGGACTTTTGCCATATCCACCGCGCCTTGATGGTGTGGAATCATTTGACGCACAAAATCAATATCGGCATCACCCGCAAGCGGCGCATGCATATTTTTATGCATCATGGCCATGGCATCTTCATAGCCCCTGGTCGAGCATACACCCGCCATTTTGTTTTTTTGGGGAATGGTTTTTACGCCCGCTGATTTCAATTCCGAGGATGCCGCCCACGCACTTGAGAATGCTATGGGTGCCACCGAAATGGCCAAAATTGAAACGAGCGAGCGTAAAAACATAAATACTCCAATAAATGGAAAGTAGATTAAAGCGCCTTCGCGTGGTCTTTCAAATAGCTGGCCACACCTTCAGCCGTTGCCTTCATGCCGGTGCCGCCTTTTTTCCAGTTGGCCGGGCATACTTCGCCGTTTTCTTCATGGAAGATAAGGGCATCCAGCGTGCGGATGGTTTCATCCACGTTGCGGCCCAGCGGCAGGTCGTTCACCAGCTGGTGACGCACCAAACCTTTTTTGTCGATGATAAAGGTGCCGCGAAGTGCCACGGCGTCGCCGGTCAGCACGTCATAGCTGCGGGCGATCGACTTGGTAAGATCGGCCACGATGGGGAATTGCACATTACCAATGCCACCTTTTTCCACCGGCGTGTGTTTCCACGCATAGTGGGTGTATTGCGAATCGACCGAGATGCCGATCACTTCAGCGCCCAGCTTTTTGAATTCAGCCACGCGGTTATCAAACGCGATGATTTCCGATGGGCACACGAAGGTGAAATCGAGCGGCCAGAAGAACAGCACGGCATATTTGCCCTTGGTGTGGGCTTTCAAGTTAAAATCGGCTTTAATGGCATTATCGGCCATCACGGCCTGGGCGGTGAAATCCGGTGCTTCTTTTCCAACGAGTACGCTCATGTTAGGCTCCTAGTGAGTGTGTGAATGAATAAAACTAACCCCATCCATATAGTCTCATTTGTTGGCAACGCAATTGGCTTTCGTTGCAACGCTTTTAACCATGGGTGGTTGGCTTGAAACCATCATTAGTCCGATTTGAATGAATGGTATAATCTATTGTTTTTATATCTTCGATAGACTATATCTATGATATGAAAGATTAACCAAAGCGAGCTGGGCGAGCCAGCCATGAGCCAGCGAGAGCTGCGTCATGGGTTGGTCAGCAGAGCAACCCATGACCAACAAAATTTATGAACCTACGTGATTTACAGTATCTATTGGCGGTGGCGGAGCATTTGCATTTTGGCAAAGCGGCGCTGGCGTGCCATGTCAGCCAGCCTACCCTTTCCATGCAGCTTAAAAAGCTGGAAGAAACACTGGGCGCACAACTGTTTGAACGCACGAATAAACAGGTGATGCTGACGGCCACGGGTCAGGCAGTCGTCACCCACGCTCGCAACGTGCTCGCCGAAGTGGAGCAGATGAAAGCCGCCGCCAGCACCGCGCATGACGCCCTGGGCGGCACCATGCGCATGGGCATTTTCCCCACATTGGCGCCGTATCTATTGCCCAGCCTCATGCCTCATATGCGCACATGGTTCCCCAAACTCTCGCTGCAGCTGGTGGAAGAAAAAACGCATGATCTGGTGCAGCAGTTGGAAAGCGGCGCCATCGACTGTGCCATGCTGGCCATGCCGCTGGAGCAACCTTGCGCCCTCATCCACCGCCCCGTGTTTCGTGAGGCGTTCACGCTGGCCGTGGCCAGCAACCACCCACTGGCAAAACGTGCTTTTGTGAAGCTTTCCGACCTGTCGCAGGTTTCCATGTTGCTGCTGGAAGAGGGCCATTGCCTGCGGGCGCAAGCACTCGAAGTCTGCCAACTGGTGGGGGTGGGTGAATCGGGTCATTTTCGCGCCACCAGCCTTGAAACACTCCGCCACATGGTGGCATCCAGCCATGCAGCCACCCTCATGCCGCAGCTGGCCACGCGCAGCCATGACCCCGGCTTACGCTATATTCCCTTCAAAGCACCCGCGCCCAACCGCCAGATTGGTCTTTATTGGCGACCCACCAGCGCCCGCGGCAAACTGTTCGGCGCCATGACGCAGCATATAGCCAAAGCCTATCGCCACATTCCCTCTTGACGGCGGGGCGTTGGTTGCCTAAACCTCCGCAAGTTTTGCCTTGGATTTAAGAACGGTGCTGATGGTTGGCTTAAAGCGAGCCGGGCGAGCCAGCCCTGAGCGAACGCGAGGGTTTCTGTCAGTAGACAAACCCGAGCCACTTAATAAAACAAACGGAGACGCGCTACGATATGACTGCTACCCTGAAACCTGCACCCAACGCCGTGTTGCTTCTTGCGGATGGGACAGTGTTTTTCGGCAACGGCGTGGGCGCCGAGGGTAAAACCGCTGGCGAGGTGTGCTTCAACACCGCCATGACCGGCTATCAAGAAGTGCTGACCGACCCCAGCTACATGGGCCAAATCATCACCTTCACCTTCCCCCATATCGGCAATGTCGGCTGCAATGATGAAGATATTGAATCGGTCAACGTGGCGGGCGCTTGCGGCGTTATTCTGCGCGAAGCCATTACCGACGCATCGAGCTTCCGCGCCACCCACGAATTTGATGCATGGCTGAAAGCCCGCGGCATCACCGGCATTTCCGGGGTCGATACCCGCGCCCTCACCCGCCACATTCGTGACCATGGCGCGCAGAACGTGGCCATTGTGTTCGCCACGGGCGAACGCGTGACGAATGAATCGCTGCTGAAAAAAGCGCAGGAAATGCTGGAAGCCGCGCCCGATATGAACGGGCTGGAACTGGCCGCCCACGCCACCACGCACCAAAATTACGCATGGAACCAAAAGCGCTGGAGCCTCATCCTTCCTCCCACCTCCGGGGGGAGGTTAGGAGGGGGGCATGGGGATAGCGTTACGCCAACGATGCCCCCACGAGCTGTGCTCGATGCGCCCCCACCCCAGCCCTCCCCCGAAGGGAGAGGGAGCTATCATGTCGTCGCCATCGACTTTGGCGAGAAACTCAACATTCTGCGTTGCCTCGCTTCGGCTGGCTGCAACGTCACCGTGGTGCCTGGCACCAGCACGGCAGAAGATATTTTGAAGCTCAATCCCGATGGGGTGTTCCTTTCCAACGGCCCCGGCGACCCGGCTGCCACCGCCCATTACGCGGTGCCCACTATTCGCAAATTGATGGATGCGAACGTGCCCGTATTCGGCATTTGCCTTGGCCATCAGCTGCTGGGTTTGGCGCTGGGTGCAA
>CANEUT010000166.1 GCA_947441895.1 Rickettsiales bacterium
CACTTCGCGCTGGAAGGTGGCGACTAGCCGATCATTGGCGCTGCCGAAAAGTTTTTTGGCGAGGGAGCTAAGCATGGAATTCCGTTCTTTCGTCATTTCACTTGAGAATTTCCGATGGCTGCAAAAAGCGCCTTTCTGCGCTTCCGCTACGCATGTACCGAAACGTACATTTGCGTGGCGGTTCTCGAAAGCCACTTTTTTCGCTCAGTCAGAAATTATCAATTAAAACGACGAATTAAAGTAAATTAGGCCGCGGATAGATAGGGCTTGCGGGGGGTGGTGTCAATATTTGCGCTAAAAATATGCATAACTTACATGGCTTGCGCTGGGGGGTAATTTGTGGCAAACCGCTGACATGTTCATTTATCCACGTTTTATGAGGATTTCTATGCGCTTTACCCACGCTCTCTCGCTGGCAGCTTTGCTTGCCTTCACCGCGCCCGCCTTCGCGGCCGATGATTATGTGATCATGAAAGTAAATAATCAGGACGTGCCGGCAAGTCAGGTGCAGCATTTGTGGGAGGGACTTTTTGCGCCGTCAGAGGCCCCCGCTTTTGAAAATGTGAAGCCCGAGATGCGCGATAAAATTCTGCGCGGCATGATGGCCGAGAAGCTGCTTTATGGCGAAGCGGTAAAGCAAGGGCTGGATAAGTCGGAAAAAGTATCGGCTGAGCTGGAAGAGATTAAAAAGAAGCTGGTGGTGCGGGCGCTTTTGGATGCGAAAACGACCGACACCATTACCGATGACGACCTGAAAAAAGACTATGAACATCTGATTGCTGGGCTGCAAGACGAGAAAGAATTGCGTGCGCGTCATATTTTGGTGCCAAGCGAAGCCGAAGCGAAAGAGGCCAAAAAGAAAATTGCTGATGGCAAAAGCTTTGAAGAGGTGGCCCGTGAGTATTCGAAAGATTCTGGCAGCGCTAAACAAGGCGGCGATCTGGGCTATTTCACCAAAGATAAAATGGTAAAAGAATTTGCCGATGCTGCCTTCGCACTAAAAAAAGGTGAAGTATCAGCGCCCGTGAAGTCAGCATTTGGCTGGCATATTATTAAGGTGGAAGATAGTCGCAAAATGCCGGTGCCAACCTTCGCTGAAGCGAAAGATGAACTACGTGCAAAATTACAGGAAAAGAAGCTGAATGATTTTGTGGCCAGCTTGGTCAAAACGTCAGACGTAAAAGTGTTCGATGCCAAGGGCAAAGAAATTCCGTTCAATAAACTGCCCACTGCTGAGAAGGCTGATAAGCCTGCCAAAACAGAAAAAACTGAGAAGGCAAATTAGTGGCGAAATTGGCGCGATCACCGCTTGCTCCGGCAGCGCTTCCTGCATTGGGGGCTATTGCTGGAGTGCGGCTGGCGGCAGGCGCGGCGGGCATTCGCTATAAGGACCGCACCGATTTGCTGCTGGTTGAGTTGATAGCGGGCACGAGCGTTGCGGGCGTGTTCACCAAATCGCAAGCGCCATCCGCGCCGGTGGATTGGTGCCGCGACGCCTTGCCTAAAGGCACGGCCCGGGCGCTTTTGGTCAATTCCGGCAATGCGAACGCATTCACGGGAAGCAAGGGCGTGATTGCCACCAAAAAGTCAGCTGCTGCTGCTGCGAGCGTTTGCGATTGTTTGCCTAATGAAGTTTACCTGGCATCAACCGGCGTGATTGGCGAGCCGCTGGACTATGAGAAAATTGAAGCGGCGTTGCCCGCATTAAAATCAGCCCTGCGCGATGATGTGTGGGCGGATGCCGCCGCAGCCATTATGACTACCGATACTTTCCCCAAAGCCGCCACGCGCGATGTGGTGCTGGGTGGCAAAACCGTGCGGCTCAATGGCATCGCCAAAGGCTCGGGCATGATTGCGCCCGACATGGCCACCATGCTGGCGTTTGTATTTACCGATGCAACCATTGCTGCAACGCTGCTACAAGAAATGCTGCAGCAAAGTAACGTCAAAAGTTTTAACTCCATCACGGTGGATGGCGACACATCGACCAGCGATACGGCGCTGATGTTTGCCACTGGCGCATCGGGTGTAGAAATTACAAAAAATACCGCAGAAGCCGCATCCTTCCAAGAGGCGCTGAACGGGCTGATGGTTGAGCTGGCGAAGCTGATTGTGATGGATGGCGAGGGCGCACAAAAGCTCATCACCATTGAGGTAAAAGGCGCCATGAGTGATGATGCTGCCCGCAAAATTGGCCTGGCCATCGGCAATTCACCACTGGTGAAAACCGCGGTGGCGGGCGAAGACGCCAACTGGGGTCGCGTGGTGATGGCCGTGGGCAAAAGCGGTGAAAAAGTAAGCCGCGACGCATTGCGCGTGAGCATTGGCGGCGTGGTGATTGCCGAGAATGGTGAGCGGGTGGCAGCTTATGACGAAGCGCCCGTGGCGGCGCATATGAAAACCCGCGATATTCATATTGCGGTGGATATTGGTTTGGGTAATGGCGCGGCAACGGTGTGGAGCTGCGATTTAACGCACGGCTATATCGACATCAACGCGGATTACCGTTCTTAGCGGTTTATACGGGCAATTCCGTCGTCATACATTTTGTCCTCGTTTCCTCACGTACTTCTTTGTACGCTGCGGTACTCGCCCAAAACATTCCTAGAACTTGCCTCCTGTAAACCGCTAAGACCCACTCTAGTTCATCGATAAACCATCATGGGAAATGATATGAAAAAAACGGTTCTTGTTGCGGCGGTTGCATTGTTCGATGTGGATGGCCGCGTGTTGCTTGCCCAGCGTCCGGAAGGTAAATCCATGGCGGGATTGTGGGAGTTTCCCGGCGGGAAAATCGAAGCGGGTGAAACGCCGGAAGCGGCGCTGAAACGTGAAATGCGCGAAGAGCTTGGCATCAATATCTGCGATAACTGTGCCGCGCCGCTGACCTTTGTCAGCCATGCCTATGCCGATTTTCATTTGCTGATGATGCTTTATGTGTGCCGCAAGTGGGATGGTATTCCAACGCCGCTGGAAGGTCAGCAACTCACCTGGCGATTCCCTAAAGAAATGGCCGCGCTTCCCATGCCACCGGCAGATTTACCGCTGGTGACAGCGCTGCTTGAAAGCGGCCATGTCTGGCAGTCGCTATAGTACATCTTTCAATGATACCTGACCACTGCCGCGTTTGGCGGGTTGTTGCTGGCTGGCCGATGGTTTCCATGCGGTGAGCGTGACGAATTCCATGGTGGCGGTGATGCGTCCTTGCTCGTCACCCCATTGGTTGGCATAGCGTGCTGCCGCTTCTAAGAAAAATCCTCGCGGGGTAAAATGCTGCACCCGTTGCTGCAGCACATTGGCTGAACCACTGCCGCGCACATCATCCATCAGCGCGAATAAATTGGGGTAGCTGATGCTCAATAGTTCGGTATCAGCGACTGGCAGCGCAAATCCTGCGCGCTGCAGCAGTGCGCCCCCGTCGCGCACATCAATGAATGGCGAGATGCGAGGGGTGATGCCGCCGCTGATGGCGCTTTCGGTTTCGGCAAAAATGCTGCGCAGCTCACGCAAGGTTTCACCGCCGGGAAGAATGGCCATGAATAACCCATCCGGCTTCAACATGCGCTGAATTTGGGCCAGCGCGCCGGGCAAATCATTCACCCATTGCAGGCTTAGAATGCTCACCACCGCATCCACACTATTTTCCGCAAAGGGCAGAAATTCTTCATCGGCCACCAGCTGGTGCGGTTGCGGCCAGCCTACATGATCGGCACAATGAATAAAGTGACTGGTGCCAGCCGGTTTTTCCATAGCATGCGTGCCAAACCCCACCACCGTGGGGAAGCGGTGGGTGATGAGCGCCAGCGATTCTTCGACGCGCTCGGTTGCCTCGCGCCACAAAAAATCATGGTTGGCAAAGCGTTGGCCCATGCGGCCACGGCGCTTGCGTAACTGCGCGCGATTGAACAGAATGGGGGCGACATGTTCCATATTCCAACCCTAGTGGAGACA
>CANEUT010000167.1 GCA_947441895.1 Rickettsiales bacterium
CGGCCTTAATGACAATGGGTACGCCTTTTTTGCGCACATATTTCAGCGCTTCTTCGTGGTTATCAAACGTGGCATAGGCGGCGGTGGGAATGTGATAATCATGGCACAGCCGCTTGGTAAAATCTTTCGATGCTTCCAGCTTCGCGCCCGCTGCCGATGGTCCAAACACGTTAATTTTTTCAGCGCGCAGCATGTCGGAAAGTCCGTCAACGAGGGGCTGTTCGGGACCCACCACTACCAAATTAATTTCGTTATTGAGGCAGTAATTTTTAATGTCGGTATGGGCGAAAATATCAACGCATTCGACGCCTTTTTCGCGGCCAATGCCATCGCTGCCCGGCGCGCAGGCAATAAACTCGACCACTTTGCTGCGGCCGAGGGCTTTGACAAAGGCGTGTTCACGACCGCCCGAACCTATGACTAGAACTCTCATGTATTTCCTTATAACATCTTCTAAATCATTGTCGCCACCAACCTTCAAGCACTAAGGAATTTTTCATGGAATTCGTGCATAACCAGCCCGAATATAGCGTGAGCGAGATTGCCGGCCACATTAAGCGGGTGGTGGAAGACACGTTTGGCTTTGTGCGGGTGCGCGGCGAAATTTCGAAGGTCAGCGTCAATGCCAGTTCGGGCCACGCCTATTTAAGTTTGAAGGATGATAAAGCCGTACTCGACGCGGTGTGTTGGCGCGGCACCATGGCCAAACTGGCCCATAAACCGACCGCCGGCATGGAGATGATTGCCACCGGCAAGCTCACCACCTATCCCGGCAGCTCGAAATATCAGTTGGTGATTGAATCGCTGGAGCCAGCCGGTGTGGGCGCGCTGATGGCCATGCTGGAACAGCGCAAAAAAATGCTGGAGGCCGAAGGTTTGTTCAGCCCGGCGCGCAAACAGCCGCTGCCTTTTCTGCCCGAGGTAATTGGCATTGTGACATCCCCCACCGGCGCGGTGATTCGTGATATGCTCCATCGCTTGGCCGCCCGGTTTCCGCTGGCGGTGATGCTGTGGCCGGTGCCGGTGCAAGGCGCGGGGGCGGCGGAGAAAATCGCCGAGGCGATCGAGGGATTTAATTGCATTCCCATCGGTGATGCTCGCCGACCCGATGTGCTGATTGTGGCGCGCGGCGGTGGGTCGATTGAAGATTTGTGGGCCTTTAACGAAGAGGTGGTGGTGCGTGCGGCGGCGAATTCCAACATTCCTCTTATCTCTGCCGTGGGTCACGAAACCGATACCACGCTGATCGATTATGCGTCCGACATGCGCGCCCCCACACCCACCGCCGCGGCGGAACTGGCCGTGCCGGTGCGTGCTGAATTGCTGGCGCGGGTGGAACAGCTTTCGCTGCAGCAAAACCACGCCGTTCGCAAATTGCTTTCTTTCCACGCGGAACGGATTGCGGGCCTGGCGCGTGGTTTGCCGCGACCGCAACAGCTGGTGGCTAACATGGCGCAAATGCTGGATGCCATGGCCGAGAGGCTGCAACACGCCTTGCCGCGACGGTTGGAAATGCAACGTGAAAAATTAGCGCGATTGATGGCGGGGTTAAGCCCGCGCTATTTGCAGCAAATGCTGCAGCATGAGCAGCAGCGCTTGCGGCATTTGGGTGCACTGCTGGAATCGCTGAATGTGCTGTCGGTGCTAAAGCGAGGGTTTGCCTTGGTAAAAGATGCGGGTGGTCAGGTGATTACATCGGCCGAGTCGATGCCAAGCAATGCCACACTCAGCCTGCAATTCCATGATGGCGCGCGCAGTGTGCAGGCGGGAACGGGTGACGGTGGCAGCAGCAAAAAGCGTGAAACCAAACCCAAAGCCATTCAGCCCGGCCTGTTCGACTAGCGAACCGAACCGCCAGCGCTATGAAATAAATGCATGATCATTTTGGCGGCTTTCATGGTGAGCCAGGCCGATATGGCAAGCCCCAGCAGCAGTAAGCCTGCAATGGGTAAGGTGTAATAAACAAACGACACCGACCCCATATGGCTCAACCAATAGCTGAACAGCTGCGCATAGACATCGATCATATAGAACACGTTGAACCACTGCCCGGCCAGCGGATGAATGGCCGCCCCCTGATCATAGACGATATAGGCGGCTGCCGTAATGCAGGCATAAAGGGGTGCCAATAGCGTGACGCTAAGCACCACCGGCGAGCAAATAGAAAGTAAAAATAACCAGAACGGATTCATGCTGCTTATGTGGCGTGCGGGCGCAAAAAAATCAAGCGAGCTTTGCACGCAGAAAATTCGTTACCTCATCGGGTGCATGAAAAACCAGTGTAATGGGTAAGGTGGTAACGCTTTCGGTGGGTGCATGGGCCAGCTTCACCGCGTCTTTTTCGGTCGTAATCAGGTGCGCCCCCAGCGCTTCGGCCTCACGCGTGAGGGCGGTAATTTCTGCCGTGGTATAGGCGTGGTGATCGGCAAAAGCGCGGGTGCCAATGAGGGTGACACCCAATGTGCGCAACATATCAAAAAATTTGGCCGGCCGACCAATGCCGGCGAATGCCAGCCATTTCTTCTGTTGCAACAGGTCCAGGTTGCCCGCTGGAGCAAGCCGTGCATGAAAAATGGGAAGGGTGATGCGCTGCTCAAGCCCGTGCACATCATCGCCAATTATCACCACCGCATCGGCCCGTGCCAGTGCGGTTTCAAATGGCTCGCGCAGTGGACCGGCCGGAATAAGCTGGCCATTGCCGATGCCGTAAGGCCCATCAATCACCAGCAAGGCAATGGTTTTTTGCAAGCGGTAATGCTGGTGTGCATCATCACACAACGCCACAGTCGCTCCGTCTTCCGCTGCGGCTGCTGCCGATACCAGGCGATCTCGACCCACCCAGGTGGGGGCGGTTTGTGCCAGCAGCAAGGCTTCATCACCCACGTCACGCCATTCATCGGCGGGTACCACGCGGTGGGCAGTCGATCGTTTTTGTGCACCATAGCCGCGGGTGAGAATGTGCGGCAAGTGACCCATGTTGCGCAGCAATTGCACAAGGGCCATGGTGGCAGGTGTTTTGCCCGCGCCGCCCGCCGTTATATTGCCGATGGAAATAACCGGAATGGACGCTTGTTGGGTGCGGGTGAATCGGCGGTCGCAGGCGGCGCCCACACCATACAAACATGCGGCGGGCGAAAGCAGTGCGCTCCAGATATTTCTTTGCTGCCAGAAAGCGGGTGTTTTCATGATGTCGCTTCCTTTAACAGCCCATCAATTTGTTGCAGAATAATATCACTTGCGCCGCGGGCTTCATGCACCACCTGCGCCGCTTTTTCGGCCATGGCGAGGCGTTTTTCATCATCGGCAAATAAGGTAATGAGTGTTGCGGCCAGCGCCTTTTTATCAGCCACTACTGCAATGGCATTCGCGGCCGTAAAATGCTGCATGATGGAAGCAAAATTATGCGTGTAGGGGCCGGTGAGCATGGTGCAGTGAAGCCGCGCCGGTTCCAGTGGATTATGGCCACCATGGGGAATGAGCGATCCACCAAGAAACACCATGTCGCTGAGGCGGAAAAAGCTTCCCAGTTCGCCCATGGTATCAGCCAGATAAATAGCGGTATCAGCGGTGATGACTTCATTTTTGCTGCGCTGGGCAAGGGTGAATCCGCGTGTGCGTAAATCGGCCGCAATGGTATCACCACGGGTGGCGTGGCGCGGAATAATAATCGTCAGCAGACCGGGCAATGTGGCGGCAATGATTTGGTGTGCGTCGGCCACTAATTGTTCTTCGTTAGCGTGGGTGCTGGCGGCTACCCATAAACGTCGGTTGGCAGTGACCGCCGACAGCTCAGCCAGCAGCGCATGATCAACCGGTAGGGGGGCGGCATCGTATTTTAAATTGCCCACATCGGCCACGTTTTTTGCACCCAGTGCAGTGAGGCGTTTGGCGTCATCAGCCGAACCAGCATAGAGCGTCGTGAACGTGCCAAGCAGTGACTTTATGCTGCGC
>CANEUT010000168.1 GCA_947441895.1 Rickettsiales bacterium
CTTCACCTCGTTCAGCACCAGCGATGCCGGTGGCTTACCCACCAAAATAGCCAGCGCATGTTCTTGCAATGCCTGTTGCTGCAGCACCGCTGCCTGATCGCTTTCAACATTTGCTAAATCGTTTTCAGCAGTTGAAACGGCCATATCATCGACCGCGCCCACATCACGTTTTTTGCGTGTCAGTTCCAATGCTTTTTTACGCGTTTTCACCGTATCTGCCAGAAGCGCCGCCTCGTTGCGCAAGGCTGCTAATTGGAAATAGGTCTGCGCCACTTCCGCCTGTAAGCTTAAGCGTGCGGCACGAAAATTATTTTCCTCGCCTTCGGCTTGCAAATTAGCCGCTTTATCGGCGTTACGGTTTTTTCTAAAAATATCCAGCTCATAACTAATGGTGCCGCGTGCATTATAAATGGTGTGCGGCTTCACATAGGCGAAGCTTGCGGGCTTAATACCACCCGGCGAATTGCGTTGAATGGTGGGGCCAACGCCCGCCGTTATTTGCGGATAGAGTTCCGCATCGACCACCCCCGCCGTGGCGCGGGCACGGGTCATACGTTCGGCGGCCACCTCCAGCGAGGGGCTATCTTTCATCGCCTGTTCTTGTAGCGCGTTCAGACCGCTATCATTAAACATGCGCCACCAGGCAAATTCTTCAATATGCGCCTTATCATCCACACGTTTCCATTTACCATCGCTGGCGGGCTCAACATTCGGCTCGGCGGGCTCGGCCACATTTGGCGCTACGCTTGCTTCCTTAAACACTTCCGGCACTGCCAGTTCGGGCATTTTAAAATCCGGTGCAAGGTCGCATGCGGTAAGGCCAATCAACGCCGTGGTGAACCATAACTTACGCATGGGGAACCTCGTGGGTGGGCGGCACCGCCGCTGGCTTGGATGAGTTAAACATTTTGCGGATGATCACATAGAACATGGGCGTCAGCAGCAGGCCAAAAATGGTCACCCCAATCATGCCCGAGAACACGGCGATGCCCATATCTTGCCGCATTTCAGCACCGGCCCCTTGCGCCCGCACCAGCGGAATCACCCCCATGATAAACGCAAATGAGGTCATAAGGATGGGACGCAGGCGCAGATGGCTTGCCTCCAGCGCGGCTTCCACAATACCCATGCCTTGCAGTTCCAAATCACGGGCAAATTCTACAATCAGAATCGCATTTTTACACGCCAGTCCCACCAGCACAATAAACCCAATCTGGGTGAAAATATTATTCTCGTGTCCCGTCAACCACACGCCAAAAATAGCGCCAAATAAACATAGCGGCACAATCATAATCACGGCCAGTGGCAGGCTCAGGCTTTCATATTGCGCGGCCAGCACCAGAAACACAAACAGCACGCAAAGCGGGAACACAAACATGGCCGTGTTGCCCGCCAGAATTTTTTGATAGGTCAGCTCGGTCCATTCATAGGTCATGCCTTTAGGCAACACCTCATCAAGAATTTTTACCATGGCTGCCTGCGCCTGACCCGATGAAAAACCCGGCGCCGCATTGGCATTAATATCCGCCGAACGGAAACCGTTATAGCGCAGCGCGCGGTCGGGCCCATAGGTTTGCGACACCGTCACCAACGACCCCAGCGGCACCATTTGACCGCTGGCATTGCGCACTTTCAGCTGGTTAATATGTTCCGGCTGGCTGCGAAACGGCGCATCAGCCCCCGCATAGACGCGGAACGTGCGGCCAAATAAATTAAAGTCATTCACGTAATACGACCCCAGATAAATCTGCAGCGTATCGAACAAATCGGCCAGCGGCACGCCTTGCTGTTTGGCCCGCACCCGATTCACATCGACCTGAATTTGTGGCACATCAATTTGGAAGCCACTAAAAATTTCTGAAAGCGCCGGCGTCTGATAGGCCTTGCCCAACACTTGCTGAATGGTTGCGTTCAGCACGTCATCGCCTTGGTCGGTGCGATCTTGTACTTCCAGTTTGAAACCGCCAATGGTGCCAAGCCCATTCACCGGCGGCGGCGGAAAAATAGCCATGAATGCGCCTTCAATGGCGGCAAATTCACCATTGAGTGCGCCCGCAATAGCACCCGCGGAAAGGTCCGGCGTGCTGCGCTGCGCGAAGGGTTTCAGCCCAACAAACACAATGCCGGCATTGGGACTGTTACTGAAGCCCGCAATGGACAGGCCCGGAAACGCGATCGAATTTTCAACACCCGGATGTTTCAGCGCAATATCGGACATCTGACGAATAATCGCGTCTGACCGTTCGAGCGAGGCGCCACTTGGCAGTTGCGTAAACGCAACGAGATATTGCTTATCCTGGCTTGGCACATAGCCGTTTGGCACCAAGGTGAAGCCGAATATGGTCACCAGCAGCAATCCAATATACAACATGCTCAGTGGCCATTTGTTGGTGAACGTGCGCTCTACGCGCGCGCGATAGCCATCTGACAAACGTTCGAACATTTCATTGAACAAGGTGAACCCCAGCGCGATTTTTTTCTCACGGCCGGTCACCAGTTTGAAGAGGGCCCACACCACCCCAATGCCAAGCGCGACACGCGCCAAAATGCTGGTCGCAATAAACCAATAAATAACCCCCTGGGGCGGCGGCCCACGGAAGGGAGCCGGGAAAATTTTCAGCAGCAGATAGCCGATGATAGTGCCGATCACCAGAATGCCCACCGCAATAAGCACCCAGCGAATATTGGCAAAAAAGAAGCCAAAGAAATTTTCAATCCCGCGCGAAAGCCTATCTTTGTCGGTGCCATGGGGCTTCAGCAAAATAGCCGCCAATGCCGGGCTAAGCGTCAGCGAATTAAAGGCCGAAATAACGGTAGAAATAGCGATGGTCAGCGCAAATTGTTTATAGAATTGACCGGTGAGCCCACTAATAAACGCAATGGGTACAAACACCGCGCACAGCACCAGCGAAATCGCAATAATGGGTCCACTCACCTCGCGCATGGCCACATACGTCGCTTCACGCGGGCTTAGGCCCTTGGCAATATTGCGCTCCACATTTTCTACCACCACAATGGCGTCATCCACTACAATGCCGATGGCAAGCACCAGCCCAAACAAGCTCAGCGCGTTGATGGAAAAACCCAGCATATGCATGACGGCAAACGTGCCCACAATAGAAACGGGCACCGCCAGCAGCGGAATAATCGAGGCACGCCATGTCTGCAAAAAAACAATCACCACCAGCACCACCAGCAGCAATGCTTCAATCAGCGTGTGCACCACCGCGTCGATGGATTGGCGAACAAACTGCGTGGGGTCATAGACAATATTATATTCCACACCCTCGGGAAAATCCTTTTTCGCCTCTTCCATCACGCGGCGCACGTTGCTGGAAATTTCCAGCGCATTGCTTCCCGGGCTTTGAAAAATGGGAATGGCCACCGCCGGTTTGTTGTTCAGCAGCGAACGCAGTGAATAGCTCGATGCGCCAAGCTCAACCCGCGCCACATCACCCAGCTTGGTAACGGCCCCTTTGCTGTCAGCTTTAATCACAATATTCTTAAATTCTTCAACCGACTTCAGCCGTCCCTGCACATTCACCGGCAGCTCGAACGGCACATCGGCAGCAATGGGCGAAGCACCAATAATGCCTGCCGCCACCTGCACGTTTTGTTCACGAATCGCGCCCACCACTTGCGATGCACTTAAGTTACGCGCGGCAATTTTCTGCGGGTCCAGCCACACGCGCATGGCATAATCGCCCGAGCCAAAAAGCTCCACCTTCCCCACGCCCTGTAACCGCGCCAAGCGATCTTTTACATTGAGCAGTGCATAGTTGCGCAAATAGGCCATGTCA
>CANEUT010000169.1 GCA_947441895.1 Rickettsiales bacterium
GGAGGGCCGCCCGCGATATGGTCGCCATGGTCGAAGAAAATTTCGGAGCAGGGGCCGCAGGGGCCGGTGTCACCCATGGCCCAGAAGTTATCATTCGTGCTGATGCGGATGATTTTTTCATCCGGCAATCCAGCAATCTTTTTCCATAAACTGAACGCTTCGTCATCGGTGTGATAGACGGTAACGCAGAGCTTTTCTTTTTTAATGCCCCAAACGCCGGTCAGCAGCTCCCACGCGTGGCTAATGGCTTGTTCCTTGAAGTAATCACCGAAAGAAAAATTGCCCAGCATTTCAAAAAACGTATGGTGGCGGGCGGTGTAGCCCACATTGTCGAGGTCGTTATGTTTGCCGCCGGCGCGCACGCATTTTTGGCTGGTGGTGGCGCGCGGTGGGGTGGGCGCGGCTTCAGCACCGGTGAAAATGTTCTTGAACTGGTTCATGCCCGCATTGGCGAACATCAGCGTTGGGTCGTTATGCGGCACCAGGGACGAGCTTGGCAACACGCTGTGCTGCTTGCTGGCAAAAAATTCTAGAAACTGGGTGCGAATGTCGGTCGTGCTCGGCATAAAACCTCGGTAAATTGGGAGGATATGCATAACTTCTGCCGCCAGAAGCGGCAAGGAAAATCATGATGATGGGGAAGAGTGGCTAGACCGCGCGGGCCGGTTGCACGCCATCAAGTGGTGAACGCTCGCTCACCTGGCTCACTTTAGCGCTTGGCGTTTCGCGTTTTTGCTCGCGATCTTGGCTTTTAGCGACGGTGGGGTTTGCGGCAAATGCCTGTGCATCCTGCAAATTGCCTTGTTTTTTATCGCTGCGCTCATCGCGTTTGTTAGCAAAGAATTTTGAAGAGATATAAAACAGTAGCGAGGTGAAACCAGCAAATGCCAACAAAAACCCATAGCTGCCGCCAATCGCCGCTGCGGCTTTGCCCTCGCTGGGCTGAATTTTCTGGAAGGCACCGTTGGTATCAAACGTGTGGGCACGCATATGGCTAATGGCGGCGCGTTTCTCTGGGTCAGGATGCACCCAACGTAACACATCGCGCGCCACACTGGTGCTGACGCGCTCTAAATTTGAATAGGCTTTAAACCATGTATTTTGCAGCAGTTTAGTGCTTGGTGATTTTTCGCTACCGGTAAAAAGATCAACGCCAACGGCCGTGGCCATCACCACGGCGCGCCCTTGCCATAACGACCCCCAACTTTGTTTGGGCGTTTTATCCATTTCGTCATGCGCGGCCTGAAGCTCTTTGTCGCGCTTGCCGGCTTCACCACGAATGGAATCATCAAGTGAACGAACAATTTTTCCCTTGCGATCTTCCAGCCATTTAACAACCGGAATGAGAAGATTACCACCGCTGGTGAGCACCAGAATGCGCAGTGGATAGTGCATGGTTTCGTAATTCAGTTTGAACGGATTAACGTTTTTATGCATCCATGTGGTTGCACCATGGAGAATATTATAAAGCGGTTTTGGCTTTATGCCTTTTGCCGTATCGCCTGCTTTGGTAAGATCTAGGATGCTGGCAGAAATAATTTCATTTAAAATCCAGGTGACGCCACCATAAGTGCCCCAATTAAACAACACTTCACCCGCGGTTTCTTTGCGTTTTTTTTGTGGCGCATTTGAAACAGCTGCAGGCGGCGATAAATTATCGGCTGCCTTGCGTGTTACATCTGTTTTCTCATTCACCATGTGCGCGTTAGTTATCCTGTGGTTGGGGTCAGTTGTTGGTCCATCCGTGGTCTTACGGTTTCATCTTTGCTGATGCTGTTGATGCGTGTGCGTGGACCCACGCTTTCAGCAATTTTAGCGCGTTGATCATCTGCCTGTGTGGCCTGTGATGTAGCGAGATGGGTGGGCACACTGGCCGCCAAATTGTCAGTTTCCAGGGAAACATTTGGTTTATAAGTAAGGCCGGGAACAAATTTTTTAAGAAAATTAATAGCGGGTACCATGGTCATGGTCGTTACAAACGTGTACATCACATCGGCAAAGCCATAACGCAGATAATGTTCGGGCAATCCACCGATGGTCTTCACGCTACCATAGGTAGCCTTGGTGCCATCTGCTTTAATGAGATCTGGGTGCTCTTTGACCTGTGCGGCTGAATATTCGACGCCTTCGGAAAGTTGTCTTTCAGCAAATTCTACGGGCCTTCTTGCGTATTTTCTAACAATGCCGCCAGCTTCAGCGCCAATTTTTTCAACCGTATCATCAATGCCTCGAAACTTGCCTAGGAATCCAATATTGGTTTTTTCACCGATCCAGCGAAAAATATTGATTTTGCTGCCGAGCGTGTAAGCGGCAGTTTGCGTGGCTACAACTGTTCCTACGCGGCCAACTACGGCGCCTATGAAGGTTGGGCGTTCTTCGGCATCAATGGTGGCGTGGCGTGCTTTTAAATCATCCGATTGCATGGCTTCATCGCCATAATGTTTGCGGTCTTCATTGCGTACGAAGCTGGATTTTATTTTTGCACCAATCCATGCGCTGGGAATCATCACCACATGTCCCATCGAGGTTAATACAAGTGTGCCCGCCATGCTTCCGGAGACTTGTTTTTTGGTATCATCGGTTTTGAAGAGTTTAACAAATGGCAATTCTGCCATCTTGCCACGCAGTGATTCAAAAATTTCGGCAGGCTTGGCCGCATTTTTCATGCCCGGCAGTTTAATGGGACTTTTGGAATGAAATACCCAGAAACTAAAAGCAGCTGAAGTGGTAAGGTTTACCCAGAAATCAATCAGGTTATGAAAGATAAAATCGTAGCGTTTTTCGCCATAGGTTTTATCCATGGCGAATGGTGATATAGCCTTGTTATTGCTTGATTTATCTTTTGTTTTATCGTTCATCGTGACTCTCAAAAAGCGTGAAAAATCATCTATTTCCACGCTTTTCAGTCTATCACAGGCTGCAAGGAGTTTATGTGAAGGTTTCGTGACAAATCAGCGGTTAAGTAACGAAGTTTACATAAGAATCATCTGCGGGTATGGCGCTGCTTGGGCCATAAGAAAAGGGCGGCAGTTGCCTGCCGCCCTTGGATATAAAAAAGTGGGTTGGTTGGTCTTAGAAATCCATACCGCCCATGCCACCCATACCGCCCATGCCGCCACCACCAGCAGAAGCAGGCTTGCTGCTGTCTTCTGGCTCGTCGGCAATGAGTGCTTCGGTGGTAATCATCAGGCTCGAGATCGAAGCGGCGTCTTGCAGGGCGCAGCGCACCACTTTCGTGGGGTCGATGATACCGGCTTTAATCATGTCGGTATATTCGAGTGTTTGTGCATCGAAGCCATAGTTGGTGTCTTGGCTTTCGAGCAACTTGCCCGCCACAACTGCACCATCGAGGCCAGCATTTTCCACAATCTGACGGATTGGGGCTTGCAAAGCGCGTTTGATGATGTTGATGCCGGCGCGCTCATCGTCGTTGCTGGCTTTCAGCTTGTCGAGTGCACGGGTAGCGTAGAGCAGGGTGACGCCGCCGCCGGGAACAATACCTTCTTCCACAGCTGCGCGAGTGGCGTGCAATGCATCGTCCACGCGGTCTTTACGTTCTTTCACTTCGCTTTCGGTTGCGCCGCCAACTTTCAGAACAGCTACGCCGCCCGTCAGTTTAGCCAAACGCTCTTGCAGCTTTTCTTTATCGTAGTCCGAAGTGGTTTCCGCAATTTGCGCACGAATCTGACCAGCGCGAGCTTCGATTTCTTTTTTCGAACCAGCACCATCCACAATGGTGGTATCTTCTTTGGTGATGGTCACGCGCTTGGCC
>CANEUT010000170.1 GCA_947441895.1 Rickettsiales bacterium
AGTGGCACGTCGCATTGGGTTGCCGGATTTTTATTTTGTTTCGCGGCATCAAATTTTCCTTGGGTTTTCCACGGTGATTATGGTGCTTATTTCGCTGATGGATGTGGGCCGTGTGCGTCGCCTGGCGCTGGCTGGGTTTATGGTGAGCCTGATGCTGTTGGTGCTGCTGCCGTTTATTGGTTATGAGAATAAAGGTTCCATGCGGTGGATGCATATTGCAGGTATGTCCATCCAGCCATCGGAATTTATGAAGCCCTGTTTTGCGGTGGTGCTGGCCTGGATTTTTTCGTTACGTTTCTCGCGGCCCGAATTCCCAAGCTATATGGTGGCGACATTTTCCTATGGGCTGGTGGCTTTGTTGCTCATTATTCAGCCCGATTTTGGCATGACAGTGACTGTTACTGCCATGTTTGGCATTCAGTTCTTTTTGGCGGGTATGCCGTTTTTATGGGTGGCGGCGATGATTGTTTTGGGTATTGGGGGGCTGCTTGCTGCCTATCATGTGTTAAGCCATGTTGCCTCCCGCATCGACCGATTTTTAGACCCCTCCAGCGGTGATAATTATCAGGTGGAAAAATCGCTGCAGGCCTTCAAAGAAGGCGGCTGGTTTGGTCGCGGCCCTGGCGAAGGGCTGGTGAAGCAGCATATTCCCGATGCGCATACCGATTTTATTTTTTCGGTGGCGGGTGAAGAGTTTGGCATGTTTTTCTGCATGCTGATTATTGCGCTGTTTGCCTTTATTGTGGTGCGAGGGTTTTTGCGGCTCAGCCGCGAAACCGATATGTTCCGCCTGATTGCGGTGGGGGGATTGCTGACCCAGTTTGGCATTCAGGCGCTGGTGAATATGGGGGTGGCGGTGAATTTGCTTCCTGCCAAGGGCATGACCTTGCCATTTCTTAGCTATGGTGGTTCATCGCTCATTGCCATGGCGGGCGGCATGGGCATGATGCTGGCGCTAAGCCGCCGGCGCTATGGCCAGCCACAGTCGGAAAAGCCACGTGTGCATTCGCGTTATAGCGCCTAATAACATCGCTAAAATACTTGCCTAAACCAGAAGTGCTGGGCAGGATGCGCGCCATGAAACATACAAAAAATTCGAAGACAGTGATTTTGGCGGCGGGTGGTACGGGCGGACATATTTTTCCGGCGGAGGCGCTGGCGGAGGTGCTGCGCACGCGCGGGTTCGAACCGCAGCTGATGACCGATCATCGCTTTCACCATTATAACAAAAATGCAGGCGAGGGTGTGTTGGGGCAAATTACCATTCACACCATTCGTGCCAGCGGCATCAGCGGCGGGGTGGCGAAGCGTGTGCTGAGTGCGGTGGGCATTGTGATGGGTGTGGTGCAGGCCATGCGGGTGATCAATCGCACCCAGCCCGTGGCGGTGGTTGGGTTTGGCGGCTATCCATCGTTCCCCACCATGTTGGCCGCCGTGCTGATGGGAAGACGCACCGTGCTTCATGAACAAAATTCGGTGTTGGGGCGGGTGAACCGTTTGCTTGCTTCACGGGTGAGTGCGGTGGCCACCACCTATGCCAACACGCAAAAAATGCCAGCCGATGCTGCAAAAAAAGTAACGCTTACGGGTAACCCTGTGCGCGCATCACTGGCGGCGCTAGCGCAGATGGAATATTCTGAACTGGCGGATGATGGATTGCTGCGCGTGCTGGTGTTGGGCGGTAGCCAGGGCGCTAGCGTTTTCAGCACTGTGCTGCCTGCGGCCATGCAATTGCTGCCGGAAAATTTACGCGGCCGCATTCGGCTCGATCAGCAATGCCGCGCTGGTGAAATGGATAAAGCGCGTGCGCTGTATCAGGCGCTTGGCATGCAGGTTGATCTGGCGCCGTTCTTCACCGATGTGGCGGCGCGTCTTGCGGCCGCCCATGTGGTGATTGCGCGCGCCGGCGCATCGACCGTGGCGGAGTTGATGGTGGCGGGGCGCCCCGCTTTGTTGGTGCCGCTGCCCATTGCGACGGATAATCACCAATATTTTAACGCGCAAGCGGTGGAAGATACCGGTGCCGGTTGGGTAGTGACGCAAGATGCGTTCACGCCGGAATCGCTTGCGGTGCGGCTTGAAACATGGTTGGGCGTGCCGCAGCGACTTGCGGAATGTGCCGCGGCTATGCGCTTGCTTGGCGCCACCGATGCAGCAGAAAAATTGGCAGACGTGGTGCTGCAGCAAAACAATCATTTTGATATAACGAATGTTAAGGATTTGGCGGCATGAGTAAGAAATTTCACGCATTCCCACTGGGCAACAAAATGCCGCTCGATGTTGGCACGCTGCATTTTGTGGGCATTGGTGGCATTGGCATGAGTGGCATTGCCGAGGTGCTACATAATTTGGGCTATACGGTTCAAGGCTCTGACATAGCCGATAGCTATACGCTGAACCATCTGCGTGAGAAGAACGTGAAAATTATGATTGGTGAGCATAAGGCTGAAAATGTCGCCGGTGCTTCGGTGGTGGTGATTTCTTCGGCGGTGAAGCCAACCAACCCGGAAGTGATGGAGGCGCGGGCACTGCGCATTCCGGTGGTGCGTCGCGCGGAAATGCTGGCGGAACTGATGCGGCTGAAAGCCACCATTTCCATCGCCGGAACGCACGGCAAAACCACCACCACGTCCATGGTGGCGTCGCTGTTTATGGCGGCGGATAAAAAACCCACTGTCATTAATGGTGGCATCATCAACGCCTATGGCACCAACGCTTTTTTGGGTGAGGGTGAGTGGATGGTGGTGGAAGCCGATGAGAGTGACGGCACGTTTATCCGCATTCCATCGACCATTGCCGTCATTACCAATATCGACCCTGAGCATCTCGATCATTATGGTGATTTTGAAAGCCTGAAATCGGCGTTTCATCAGTTCATTACGCAGCTGCCGTTTTATGGTTTTGGCGTGTTGTGCGCCGATCACCCCGAGGTGCAGGCATTGATGGCGAAGATTGTTGACCGCCGCATTATTTCGTATGGCACCAGCCCGCAGGCCGATGTGCGGGCGGTGAATATTCGTCAGGTGAGTGGGGGGCAGCTGTTCGATGTGGAGCTGACTGACCGCGTGAGCGCCGATGTGCGCGTGTTGAACGATGTGCATCTGCCCATGTATGGATTGCATAATGTGCGTAACTCGCTGGCCGCCATTGCCGTGGCGCGTGATGTAGGCATTGAAGATGCAGTCATCTTGAAAGGTCTGCGCGAATTCGGCGGGGTGAAGCGTCGCTTCACCAAAACCGGCGAAGTGAACGGCGTGACGGTGATTGATGATTATGGCCACCATCCGGTGGAAATTGCGGCCACGCTCAGCAGTGCGCGTCAGGCGGTGGAAGCAAGCGGCGGCCGGGTGATTGCCGTGGTGCAACCGCATCGCTACACGCGTCTTTCCAGCCTGTTCAATGATTTTTGCACCTGCGTTGATAACGCCGATACGGTGATTGTGGCCGATGTGTATGCGGCGGGTGAAGAGCCGATTGAGGGCGCCAATAAAGACGCGCTGGCCGATGGTATGCGTGCGCATGGGCACAAACATGTGGTGGCACTGCCCAGTGAAAAAGAGCTGGCCGCCACCATTGCCGACATTGCGCAGCCGAATGATTTTGTGATTTGTTTGGGCGCTGGCAGCATCAGCAAATGGGCGGCAACGCTGCCAAAAGAGCTGGAGGCGCTTTTAACTCAGAAGAAAAAAGACCGTGCTTGATATGGTACCTATGATCTTTTGTCATTGCGAGGAGCGCAGCGA
>CANEUT010000171.1 GCA_947441895.1 Rickettsiales bacterium
CACGAAGTGGGGAGGGTGAGGGCATTTTGCCCCCGTTACCTAAACTATGCCCTCACCCCTCGCATTCGCTCGACCCTCTCCCAGTGGGAGAGGGTTGGAGAATTAGCGTTTCTTCCATAAATCGGGTCGTCTGGCGCGGGTAATGGCCACGGCCTCGGCCTTGCGCCAAGCGGTGATGTGGGCATGGTGGCCGCCCAGCAGCACCTCGGGTACGGCGCGGCCATCCCATTCGGCGGGTTTAGTATAATGGGGGTATTCCAGCAGGTTGGCATAGTCGCCATCGCCAAAGCTCTCTTCGCCAAGGCTGGCTTCTTTGCCCACCACGCCGGGCAACAGCCGCACGCAGCCTTCAATAAGCGCCATGGCGGGAATGTCGCCGCCGGTGAGAATAAAATCGCCCAGCGAAATTTCGCGGGGCTGGTGTTTGTCGATCACCCGCTGATCCACCGCCTCATAACGTCCGCAGAGGAGAATCAGGTCGGTAGCTGTCAGTTCGCGCAGGATGGATTGATTAAGGGGCTCACCACGCGGAGTGAAGTGCACCAGCTGCGCATTTGGGGTTTGCATTTTTGCATGGGTAATGGCGGCATCCACCACGTCGGGCTTCAGCACCATGCCAGCGCCGCCGCCATAGGGCGAATCATCGACCTTTTTGTGGGTGCCGATGCCAAAATCACGTAAGTTAACCAGCGATAGTTCCCAGAGTTTTTTCTCCAGCGCGTCACCAATCAGCGAATGGCCCAGCGGCCCGGGATACATTTCCGGCATGAGGGTGATGATGGTTGTTTTCCATGTCATAGATATTTTCTCGTTTTTGTCATCCCCGCGTAGGCGGGGATCTTAGGCAAAGTGACGTGTAGCCTTAGATTCCCGCTTTCGCGGGAATGACGGTTACTTTTAGTTTTCTTCCTCGGGTTCTTCCTGTTTGCTGCCCAGAATTTCGGGCGGGCAAATGGTGATGCGCCGCGCCTCAACATCAACCACGGGGAAGGTGGCGTGGGTGAAGCCATACATTTCGCTTTTGCCGTTATCGCGACGGATATCGAGAATATCGCCTGCGCCATAATTGGCCACATGGCTGACAAAACCAAAATGCGCACCCGATGCTTCGAACACTTCCATGCCAAGCAGGTCATCGGTGTAGAATTGGTTCTCTTTTTTTAGTTCAGGCAATGCAACACGCGCAACACCCAGCTTTTTACCGCGCAAAAGCTCGGCCTGCTCGCGCTTGGTAACGCCTTCGATTTCAATAATAGCAAGGCCTTGTGTGTGTCCGGTCAGCTTAATTTTATAGGGCTTGCCCGTTTCATCGGTCAGGTTTTTGTGGCTGGCAAAATCATCCGCCGGATCGGTGAATGACTTTACCTTAATGCGGCCACTGACACCATGAGGTTGAGTGAGGACGGCGAGCGCCACCCAGCTTGGTGCGTTGGTTGTGAGGGTTTTGTTGTGCGCTATCATTATTGAAACACAGAAACTGCAACACCGACGACGGCTAATGCAAGGCCTGCAATGGCAACGGCTAGTTCCATGATTTCCTCCATTAAAAATAAAAAACGGCAGTCCCTATGGTGGAAGCTGCCGTTTTTGTTCGGTTACTTAAAGCCGTGATTACTCGGCAGCAGCTTCGGCTGGTGCTTCAGCAGCAGGAGCTGCTTCAACAACGGCTGGTGCTGCGGCAGCTTCGGCTTCAGCGGCAGCACGTTTTTCAGCGCGCGACAGTTTATCGGCTTTTTTGCGTGGTTTTTGTGGTTTGCCAGCAATATCGGCCTTTTTGGTGAGGCCAGCGGCGGCGAGCAGCGTGTTTACGCGGTCCGATGGTTGAGCGCCAACGCTCAGCCAGTATTTGGTACGCTCGGTGTTCAGCACCACGCGGGCGGCGTTGTCTTTCGCCAGCAGCGGGTTGAAGGTGCCCAATTTCTCGATGAATTCACCGTTGCGCGGTGCGCGGCGGTCAGCCACTACAACACGGTAAAATGGTTTCTTTTTAGCGCCGGCACGAGCCAGACGAAGTACTGCAGCCATGACAATTTCCTTTCGGTTGAAGCGCTTATCCGCACCATGCGGCATCATGCATCATATACCCAAGCAATGTTAACCCGCCACAAGCGGGAGAGGGCTTTAACCATATTGTCACACATTAGGCAACCATTTTTTGGCATAATAGACAGCATAACTTCAAGGAAATGTTCTGTGGTAAAGAGTTGGAAGCAGCGCTCAACTAAAATCCCCCTGCCGGATCCAAAAGACCCGCGGCTTGGTGAATTGCCGTTTTCGGAACAAACTCCATCTGTTGATGCCGTTTCGGTTCAACAAAAGAGTGCCAGCCGCGATAACCAATTGAAGCGGCTTGATACTCTGTTGGTCCGCATGGATGAATTTGAAGCCAGTAAAAACCACGTGCCATACGTTGAACGTAAGCGAGAAGTTTTAGCAATCATTAAAGAAATTGGGCAACTGCAACCACGTCATGTGGAGCAATTACCTTCAAGCGCGCCGCCGCTTGAAATGATTGTTAAAAAGCTATGCGATGGACAAAAAACGCTGCGTGAGAAGAAAAAAGAGGGTGCGACAGATCGCGAGATGAAAACGCTGAATGATACCAACGAGTGGCAGATGTATTCCATTACCCGTGGACTCCACGCTCGTCGTATTGCCATTTTGCCGCCGGTACAGGGATATGATCCATACAAACCTGAAAAACTACTGCATATAGATCATAGACCGCATTTCAAACATGTTTATCAATTTTTTATGGCGGTTGAAGAAGATCGTCGAGAGGGAAGAAACCAAAAACGTCTGCCGCATTTGATGGATCTTGCCGTGAGCGCACAACGTATGGTGAGCATGTACCAGCTGACGGTTGAAATCAAAAAAATACAAAAAGAATATGGAAGGACTCCTGAATTGTGGCAGGCGAATCTTGATACTATTGAGCAGCAGTTGGAGCTTGCAAAGCAAGCCTATTTAAAGGTGGCGCCGCCATTAAGCCAAATGAATGATGGTATGAAACAGGACCTAAAAAGCTTGGATCATCCGGCTTCGGTTCATGATCTGGATGCATCATTGCTGTCGTTGACGACCAAGTCCGCGAAATTTGCACGGCAATTTCCAGACCGCCTGAATCGTTCGTATGCGGAAGATATGAAACTTGCAGCGAAAAATGGATTAGCAGCGCAAGATGCCCCCCATCCGCTGCTTGATTCGCCGCATCTGGCGAATGTAGTCTATCGTGCGCGGTGGGCTCTGTCGGCCAAGCACGGGTTCGATCTTGCCGACCGTTATTTCAAAACGTTGCTCGATCCTTCTATTGCTGTGTTGGCCACCGATCTTCCTCAAAGCAATTTTGCGGATAGTGTGGTGAACGCAAGGCCAAAAGCTGGACGTCAACCGGACTAGCCGCCAATATTGCCCAGCATCTGCTTGAGTTTCAGGGGGTTCAGCTTGCCCATGCCGCCCATTTTCTTCATTTGTTTCATCATGGTTTCCATCTGCTGATATTGCTTGATGAGCCGGTTCACATCGCTCACCTGCGTGCCTGAGCCAATAGCAATGCGGCGGCGGCGCGAGGCATTAAGCACCCCGGGTTCAGCGCGTTCTTTCGGGGTCATGGCCAGAATAATGGCTTCCTGACGCCTTACCACTGATTCATCAGGCATGTGGCCGCCGGCCATGGCGTCTTTCATTTTACCCATGCCAGGCATGAGGTTCATGACCGAGCCCAACCCGCCCATGTTTTTAA
>CANEUT010000172.1 GCA_947441895.1 Rickettsiales bacterium
TAATTCGGTTTTATCGCCAGAATCGCATCTTCGTCAACGGCATCAATCAGCTCGGGCGCAAGGTATTTGTGCGCATAGGCCAAATAGACTTTCTCACGAATGAGTAAATCAACCATTGCCGGATCAAGGTGATGCTCTTTCTTCATGAAGCCGATGATTTTCATGGCTTCAGAAAGTTTTTTGGCTGGTTTATAAGGCCGATCCGCCGCCGTCAGTGCCTCAAACACATCGGCCACCGCCATCATGCGTGCCGGAATCGACATTTCACCCGCTTTTAAACCCTTCGGATAGCCTTTGCCATCCATCCGTTCGTGGTGACCGCCAGCATATTCAGGGACACGGCGTAAATGACGTGGAAACGGCAATGCCTCAAGCATGTTCACCGTGTGCACCATGTGGTCATTCATAATTTTGCGTTCTTCATCGGTGATGGTGCCGCGACGGGTAGAGAGATTCTTAATTTCATTCTCACTCAACAATGGCTGATCAACCCCGTTGATAACCACACGCCGCGCACCAATGCTGTGCAATCTGGCAATATGTTCGTCCGACATAAATTCGCCACCAATATTGGCATTCACCACAAAGGCCAATTCATCGTGCAATGTTTGCGCTAACGCTGCATCAGCGCTGAAAATAAGCACCGCAAACCGGGCTTTTACCAGCTCAATGCGGTCATAAATGGTTTCAAGTTTGGTGGCCTTATCCATAATATGCACGGGGGTAATGACTTTGCCACAATCATGCAGCCACGCCGCAATACGCAGCTCATAGCGATCTTCGTCGTTCAAATCAAAATCACGGAAAATGCCATCATTACTGCGGCAACCGGCTTCGGCCAGCATTTCTGTCAGCACCGGCACGCGCTCGCAATGCGCACCCGTATAGGGTGATTTATCATCGATCGCCTTCGCAATAAGCTTGATAAATGACTCAAGCAAATTTTCCTGTTCCGCAATCAGTCGTTTATTGTCGAGAATAATGGCAGCCTGCGACGCCAGCGACATGACAATATCTTGCGTTTGTTTGCTGAATGAAATGATTTCGCCCGTTTCAGGGTCTTTGGCGTTAATCAGCTGCAAGCAGCCGATAGAGTGATTGGAATAGCTGACCATAGGAATGGTAATGACCGATTTTGTGCGGTAGTTGTTTGCTTGGTCAAACGCGCGCGTGCCGTTAAAATCGAACACATCGACTGCATACACATCATCAATATTAATCGGCTTGCGCTTTAACAACGCATAAACCGATTGGGTGCCAAAATTACCATCACCCGTGTTGGGGTCAAATAGCGATATTGGCTTCAGTGTTGGCGCCACACCCGATGTGCCGCCCATGTAAATATTCAGCGTGTCATTACAGACAATGGCAAATTCCAGCGTGTCCTGTTCCGTGCGGTAATAAAGCGTGCCCCCATCGGCGTTGGCGATACTTTTTGCCTCAAGCAGAATTTTTTCTAAAAGAACAGAAAGATCATGTTCCGCCGAAAGCGCCACCCCAACGGCAGCCATGCGCTTAATCAGCTCATAAGGATCACTGGGAAGCCCTTTTTGAATATTGTTTTTAGGGGTTTTAGATTTCATTCTGTGCATTCCCGCAACATGGATAATCTGTTTTAGTGTTAAAAACCTGATAGATGCAATATCTTATTGCTGCAGAAGGTGAAATATGAGTTCTTTCTAATAACTTCGCAGGTAGCTCACCACACATAAACACTCTGCCATATAATATTTATAAAAACAGAAAGGTACTGGCACTGCCATGGAAATTTGGATTTTGAGCGGACTAATCTTAAAACACTTTCTTGCTGATTTTGTGCTTCAGCGTGAATACCAATATGCCAACAAAGGCAGGTATGGCCACCCTGGTGGGCTACTTCATTCGGGCATCCATGCCCTAGGCTCCATCATCGTTTTGTCATTTTTTCTGCCGTTTAATTTAGTGCTCATGCTGGCGGGCGCCGAAGGGGTTATTCATTACCATATCGACTGGGCAAAATCGAATCTCAACAAAATTATGCATTTACGCGTCACCGAAGATAATCGCTATTGGTTTTGGTTTGGTTTCGATCAATTCCTGCACCACATGACCTATATTGCTCTCATTCTGGTCATCCGTGAAATTCTTGAGCAGACCCCCTCCATAATTGGATAAAATACAGTATTCTTTTTTAATACTTTCGTAATAATTTTTCGATAAGCTGTATTTAAGGAATAACAAGGAGCACTCAATGCGCCGCTACATCCTCGCACTTCTTATACTCGCAGCTTTTTACCTTTCATTACCGTTGTCCGCCAATGCCAGCGCCGCCCATGATGCTGCATGGAATGCTGCCTATGAAGCCGTGATGAAAAACCCCACCGACTACAAATTAAATCAGCGCTATTTTGATTTATGCATAGAGCGCGAAGATTATGAGGCCGCCATTTCTCCGCTGGAGCGCATGTTGGCAAAAAAACCTGCCGATGCATCCATCATGTTAAAGCTTGGTCAAATGTATCAGAAGCTACGCTCAGAAAAAGTAGCGCACACCTATTTCAAAAAAGTGGCTGCCAATCCTAATGCCAGCGCCGAATTACGGGCGCAGGCATCATCACTCATTCAAAGTCAGGAGTAGCGGATGCGCCTCACTACTGTTTCACGCTTTGCCATCATTATTTCACTTGCGGCTGCTCCGGCATTTGCCGCCACCCCAACCGATGTGGGGGTGGTAGGTATGTTAGAGGGAACAGCAACGGCCAAAAATACTGCTGGCGTGGCGCACGCGTTAAAGGCGGGTGATACCATTTATATCGACGAAGAAATTGCCACTGGCGCCGCAAGTAAATTACAGCTCATGCTGAAAGATAAATCATCGATCATGCTGAATGCCAACTCGAACCTGAAAGTGCGTGAATTTGCGTTCAATGCAGAAACACAAGACGGTAAAATTGCTGTCGATCAGGTGAAGGGTGCATTCCGCTTCATTGGCGGCGCCCTTTCAAAGAAAAATCCGGTGATGATTAAAACACCCGTCTCCAGCATTGGTATTCGTGGTGGCGTAAACGACACCTTCGTTCAGCAAAATGGCGCCACCGACGCCGTGTTTATTTACGGCAAGCAGATGGATATGACCAATGCGGACGGCAACACCGTTTCCACCACCAGTTTTGGTTCGGGTTTGACCATGCAAGCCCCCAACGACACGCCGCAAACCATGTCACCACAACAGGTTGATCAGCGCCTCACCACATTTGCTAACCCCAAACCGGTTGATAGTACCAGCAACAGCAGCACCTCCACCGAGCAAAAACCAGCGGAGCAAACCGCTGCCAGCGGTGACAAAAAATCCGATGTCGAACAAGCTACTACAGGCGAACAAGCTACTACAGGCGAACAAGCTGCTGCAGGCGAACAAGCTGCTGCAGGCGAACAAGCTGCTGCAGGCGAACAAGCTGCTGCAGGCGAACAAAAGTCCGACGGAACAGCTTCGAAAAATGGTGATGGCAAACCGGGCAACACTCAAGCTGCCGCAGGCGATCAACCCAAAAGCGCTGATAGCAACGCTGGGGGTCAAGGTGAACAACCCAAAGCCGCAAATAGCATGGCAGACGCTGCTTCGCCCAAAGCATTAAAAGCCGCCACCCCACCACAAAATCCGTCGCCACCAGCGCCCCTCGCCTCGGCTCCAACCGACACCACGGGCCAAGCCAGCACCGATAGCTCACGCAAAACAACCATCACCAAAGTCGTTGGCGATAA
>CANEUT010000173.1 GCA_947441895.1 Rickettsiales bacterium
GTGGCCAAGCCACTTGGCAAATCGGTCAAAACATTTGGTGAACACACCGCCCAGTTTCGCCTAGGGAAAATTGCCGCCATTGATGTGTTCGCAACCATTGCTGCGACACTTATTCTTGAAACCTCGAGCAAATTCTTTGCAAACCGTCGTGAAGCAAAGCAACAGGCAACGGCGCTGGCTCAGGCTGGGAATTCCGATGTTCGCGCAGATACTGTTTCTGATGCAGCGATTCCTGCGGTGAATACGCCGAGCGTATTACCCAGCACGCAAATTAGCGAAGCCACGCTGGCAAACGGTCCCGTGCGAGAAGCCTCCGCACAACCACAACTAGCATAATCATCATCAGCGGCTGCTGGCTAAGCCAAAGCAGCGATGCACATTGGGGCTGGGGCTGGCATTATAAGCCAAGCGTTGCGCCGTCAGAGAATCAACCTCACCGGTCACCTGCAGGCCATTATCAAACTGGAAGCGCTTGATGGCCAATTTCTCCTTCTTGCCGTAAACCCCATCCGGGTAATCACTGAAATAGCCCAGCGCCACCAGCTTGCGCTCAATCACCCGTGTAACCGCCGAAGAACTGGTATAGTTACGTGACGACATGGGAAGAAATCCACAGTGATGAACGGTTTGAGCACTGCTATCGGGCCCACCATAGCTGTCGGTCATCGCAGCTCCGGCATTGCCAGAAACACTTATAATAGCTGCAGATAATACAATCATTTTTTTCATAACGCCTGCCCTTGGTTTTGTTTTTTATGACTGTATGTATGGCCAATGTAAATGTGAACAACTTAAGAGGGGTTTGGCATTTGCGGCAGATGTTTTTACGGCTCATGTGGCATATGGGTGTCAGCAATTCAGGGTTTTTTAATGCCACCTGTAGCTTCGCTTGCCTTCACCGCCGCAAAACGTTAACGGTGCGCCATGCATGTTTTAATCACAGGTGGCTGCGGTTTTATTGGTTCGCACTTAGCTGATCGGCTGGTGGCCGATGGCCATACCATCACCATTCTTGATAATTTAAGCAGCGGTAGGCGCGACCATGTTCCGGCTTCCGCTACGCTGATGGTGGGTGACGTGGCCGATGCACCACTGGTGCAATCACTGGTAGCTGAGGCGGATGCGGTGGTGCATTTGGCCGCCGTCGCTTCGGTGGAGCAGTGCACCAACGACTGGTTGAATGCGCACCGCACCAACCTGACGGGAACCGTCACCATTCTGGATGCGGCCCGCGCCAAAAAAACACCGGTCGTCTATGCTTCTTCCGCCGCCATCTATGGCGATAACGATGATTTGCCACTTTCAGAAAACGCCATCGCTCGGCCCCAAAGCGCCTATGGACTTGATAAATATAGCTGCGAACGCAATGCCGCTATCGCTTGGGAATTCCATGGCGTGCCCAGTGTGGGTCTTCGCTTTTTTAACGTCTATGGCCCACGGCAAGATGCCCGATCACCTTATTCAGGCGTTATAAGCAAATTTGTGGCGAATGCCCAAGCGGGCCTTCCCCTCACCTTTTTTGGTGATGGCGAGCAGACCCGTGACTTTATTTATGTCGGCGATATTGTGAAGCTGCTGGTGGCCTCGCTTGCCCATGCCAACGGGGCCGATGTGTTTAACGGCTGCACCGGCATCGCCACCAGCCTGAAGCAATTGGCCCGCACCATTGGCGGCGTTATGGAAAAAACGGCTATTACAAAGCACGACCAACCTCGCGCGGGTGATATTCGCCATTCGCTGGGCAACCCTGCCGCCGCCCGCGCTGCGCTTGGCTTTAACGCAACCACCCCCCTTGCTGATGGGCTGGCCGCACTGGTGGCCCATGCGCAGTAAGCTGCGGCAACTTATCACCGCCATGCTGTGCCTCACCGGCTGCATGCCGGCGCAGAAACCAACAAACGATGAGGTGCAACGCTGGGCTGCCTATTATAACAGCACCATGCCCGAAGATCGCTTTGAGGGCTATGACCTGCTGGTGCTCGATCGTCGTTATCACCCCAACTTAGACGATATTCGCGGCAACCCCATTATTTTAGCTTATGTCAGTGCGGGCGAAGTATATGATGACGTGCCCGAGAAGGAAACGCTGGCCCAAGCCAATGTGCTTTTGGCGCAACAGCCAAAATGGAAAAGTCATGTGGTCGATATCACCTCGCCGTTATGGCGGGCCATGGTTGAAAGTCAGGTCGACGATGCCATTGCTCGCGGCTTTGACGGGGTAATGCTCGACACTATCGACAGCCCGCTTGATTGGGCGGCCACCAACAACACGGCGCGCCTTAACGCCACCAGCGAAGCCGCCATTATGATGATTGAAGACATCCGCACGCGGCACCCCCACATAACCATTATGTTAAATAGGGGTTTTGCCATTTTGCCTGTGGTAATGGGGCATCTCGACTTCGTCCTTTATGAGAGTTTATTGACGAATCCGAATGAAACTACTGGACAATTTACGTTTCAATCGCCAAGTAACTATGAACAAGCAGCAAAAAAGCTGCAGCAAATGATCACGCTCGCGCCGCGCATTAGAATTTTAACACTCGATTACTGGAAACTCGATGATGTTAACGGCTTGGGACGGATCTATGCCACGCAACGTGGTGCAGGCTTTATTCCATATGTCAGCACCCCTGACCTGCGGCAACTTGCCGTTGAACCGGACATCAGCGAATTCCGTCTTTAGCCTGCGGGAGCGCGTCCATGCGTAAATATGTTGTCGTTGCCTCGGCACTTGTGGCCACCGGTGTGGGTGTCAGCTTTTTGTTGATCCCAAACGAGGGCGATGTGGCCGTGATGCAGGCCAAAGATGTGCAAACCATCAACACCGGCAATATTGACCTCGAAGCCGAATATAACCAAGGCCGTCGCAGCTTTCCCATTATGTCGGCGCTGGCCGATAAGAAAATTGCCGCAGGCGATCGCCCTGGCGCCATTAAAGTGCTTGAGGAATATGTTGCCAGCAACGGCGCCGATGCCAAGGGCCACCAAAAACTGGCCGAACAATATCAGCTTGCCGGACGTCAGGCCGATTACAACCGCGAGCTTGAGGCCGTGGCCGCCAGCGCCCCCACCGAGGCGAATCTGCGCTTGCTTTCCGATATTTATAACGCGAACAAAGACTACCCAAAACAAGCGGCAACGCTGCAAAAGCTGGTCGATGTCACTCAGGGCGCCAAACCCGAATCGTATGTTGATTTAGCCACCATTCAAGTGGTAGCGGGCGACCAAGACGGCGCACTGCGAACCGTTGAGGCACTGCGCGCTAAACACCCCGGCTTTTCAAACTACCCCACCACCCGCATTATGGTGAGCGTTCTTTCTGGCAAGGGCGATGTTGAGCGCGCCTTTCAAATTGCCAATGAATGGCTGAGCACCCCAAGCGCCCCCGTTCCCTCGGTAGCGCCGGGCAATGTTCCGCCCACCGCACCGCTGACACCTTCGGCTGATCCGCGCCCCAAAGAACTGGCCGATTTGTGCAACATTCTTCACTATAGCGGTTATGCCGCAAAAGCGGTGGCCCTTGTTGAGCCGCATCTGGATATGCTGCAGCGTGAGGCTGAGCTTGTTGTTGCCTATGTAAACGCCAACATTACCGCTGGCCGCAGCGACCATGCCTATGCCATTTTGCAGAAAATCGATGAAGCCGGTAAAATGGTGCCGCAGCTTTATCCAGCCTATCTGGAGCTGGCCATCAAGCGCGAAGATATTCCCTCCGCGCAAACCATCGTCAACAAAC
>CANEUT010000174.1 GCA_947441895.1 Rickettsiales bacterium
GGTGGTAAGGCCCCATTATTCACGGCACGTCCGGCATTATCATTAGCGTAGGGCCCGGGGAAACGGTCCGATGGACGGCCGGGGCGTTCAAACATTTCACCCGCATCGTTCGGGCCATCTTTAATGGTGTAGCTGGCGGCGAGCGACTTCACCTCGGCCTCGCTGAAGCCAATATCGGTGAACTTACGGAACGGCACGCGCTTTAAGCTGTGGCAGGCCGAGCAAACTTCTTTATAGACCTGAAAGCCCCGCTGAATGGAGGGCTTGTCGAACCGACCAAACACGCCATCAAACGCCCAATCCACCTGTTTGTTTTCGTGCGAACTGCCCGCAGCAAACGCGGTCGGCGCGAGCGCCATCGTGGTCACAAAAATCATTGCACGTAATGTGTTCATGGAAAACTCCTTACGCTTTTTTGGTGACAGCCGCACCGATGGAGGCCGGCAGTGGCAAGGTTTTCTCAAGCTTGCCCAGCAGCGGCAAAATGACCAGGAAATGAGCAAAATAATAGCCCGTGGCGAGCAGCGATATCAGCGGATAAAGCCCTTCGGGTGGTTTGCCGCCGCAATGGGCCAGCAACACGCAATCCGCCGCCAGCAGCCAGAACAGCCATTTGTGAATGGGGCGATAATTCGAACTGCGCACCGGACTGGTATCGAGCCATGGCAGGGCAAACAGCACAAAAATGGACGCGAACATGGCAAGCACACCCGCCAGTTTCGATTCAATCACCGCGCCAGCAAAACCGGTAATGGCAAGCACCAAGCCAAGCGTTACCAACACACTGATGGTGGTAATGCCGCATGATTTTTTGGGCAGGAATGAAGCCACCGCGCCCAACACACCGTTGCTGCCAAGCGCCGCGCGAGCGAGGTCCACATAGCGCAGCAGCAGCGACAAGCCCAGCAGGCCCAGACCCGGAATCCACAGCGGAATATCGAACGTAATGGCGCGCAAAATGGCATAGAAGGGCAGGAAATACCATTCCGGCACAATATGCGCCGGCGTCACCATCGGGTCAGCCGGCACATAGTTCACCGGATCACCCAGATAGTTTGGCGCAAAGAAAACAAACGCCGCATACACCATGAAAAACATGCCGAAGCCGAAAAAGTCTTTGCTGGTGTAATAAGGGTGGAATGGAATTTTATCCTGCGGGCCTTTGGCATCGAGCCCGGTGGGGTTGTTGCTGCCATGCTGGTGCAGCGCAGCTAAATGCAGAATCACCACGCCCACAATCAAAAATGGCAGCAGGAAATGCAGCGCAAAAAAGCGGTTCAGCGTTGGGTTATCCACCGAAAAACCACCCCACAGGAAGGTGGTAATAGCCTCACCCACCACGGGGAAAGCCCCAAACAGGCTGGTGATTACGGTGGCGCCCCAGAAGCTCATCTGGCCCCATGGCAGCACATAGCCCAAAAAAGCGGTAGCCATCATCAACAGCAGAATAATAATGCCGATGAACCACAGCAATTCGCGGGGGCGCTTATACGATCCGTAATAAAGCCCGCGGAAAATATGGATATAAACCACCATGAAAAACATGCTGGCGCCCACGGCGTGCATATAGCGCATCAGCCAGCCATAATTCACATCGCGCATAATTTTTTCGACCGAATCAAACGCAATGGCCGAATTGGCGGCATAATTCATGGCCAGAAAAATGCCGGTGAGAATTTGGGCGACAAGGCACAGGCCCGCAATCGAGCCGAAGTTCCAGAAATAGTTCAGGTTGCGCGGGGTTGGATATTGCACCAACGAATTGTTCAGCGCCGAAAAAATAGGGAGGCGATATTCAATCCAGCCGATTGCGCCGGGTTTTTCTTCTTGGGGTGCGTGTGCCATGGGTGCTCCTAGCCGATCTTAATTTTTGTGTCGGAAGTGAAGGTGTAAGGCGGAATCGCCAGATTGGTTGGGGCCGGACCTTTACGAATACGCCCCGACGTATCATAGGCTGAACCATGGCATGGGCAAAACCAGCCGCCATATTCACCACCCGCGGCGCCACCCAAAGGAATGCAACCCAAATGGGTGCACACACCCACCATCACCAACCATTTTTCTTTGCCTTTTTGCACGCGGGCCGAATCGGGCTCGGGGTCGCGCATTTCCGCAAGGTTGGCGGCGTTGGCATCTTCAATATTTTTCGCAGTGCGGTGGCGAATGAATACTGGCTTACCGCGCCACACCACTTTAATTTCCTGACCTTCCGCAATCGCGCCCAAATCCACCTCGGTGCTGGCCAGTGCCAGCACATCGGCGCTGGGGTTCATGCTGTCAATGAGGGGCCACACAAGGGCGGCGCCACCCAGCGCGCCCATCGCCTGCGCAGTGAGCAACAAAAAATCGCGGCGCGGCGCCGAATCGGGGGCGTTGGTGTTAGCGTGATCTGCGCTCATAAAACCTCGTTGCCCGTACAGGCATAAAGTGATGTGTCAAGTCTTGGGTGCTAAACCGCCCGCCCCACACTGTCAAGCGGGTCGCGAGGATTCGACGATTCGCAGTAATTTTATGGCAAGCCTGTTGAATCATAGGCACGAAAAGAGGTATAGCCGCAGCATGATCAATCTTGTGCTCTACCAACCCGACATTCCACAAAATCTGGGTGCCGTGCTTCGGCTTTCGGCTTGTCTTGGCTGCGCCGTGCATGTGGTGGAGCCCTGCGGCTTTCCGTTCGATCACCAAAAAATGCGTCGAGTGGGCATGGACTATGTCGATAAAGCCACGTTGGTGCGCCATCTGAATTGGAGTGCATTTCAAGAATATCGCACGGCCAACCCCGGAAAACTCTACTTACTCGAGACAGACGGCACAAAAACCTACACCGACATCACCTACACCCCATCCGATTATGTAGTGCTGGGCCGCGAATCGGCCGGCACCCCGCGCGAGCTCTATGCGCAGATGGATGCCACTATCACCATTCCCATGCGGCCGGGTTCGCGCTCCATCAACGTGGCCATGAGCGCCGGCCTGCTGGTGGGAGAAGCATGTCGTCAACAGAACTGGACGTTTGAGTAACCAATTTTATGCGTCATTGCGAGCGAAGCGAAGCAATCCAGAAGGCCGCAAAATGAAGCAGCCTGCAGTTTACATCATGGCAAATTATAAAAACGGGGCTATTTATGTCGGCGTGACAAGTAACTTGGAAGCCCGAAATTATCAGCATAAGTCAGGCGATAACGATGGGTTTACAAAGCACTATGGCTGCACGCTTCTCGTATGGTACGAAATCCATGAAACCATGGAATCGGCTATTTTAAGGGAAAAACAAATTAAAGGCGGCTCACGAAAGAAAAAGCTTGCGCTTATTGAAAAAGAAAACCGTGAATGGAACGATTTGTCTGGGTCTTGGTGAAGGTATCTGGATTGCTTCGCTTCGCTCGCAATGACGGAGAATAATGATGACTTTAGACGAAAAAAAGACCGCCGCAAGCAGCTGGTTCCGCGAACTGCGCGACACGATTTGCACCAATTTCGAGGCGATTGAAGCCGAATATGCCACGCTGGAAGACGGCAAAAAAGGCACCGGCCCCGCGCTGTATGCCCATGAAACCGTCAGTGGGCAGACACGAGGCCAGCAGGCCGAGTCAGCCATGAGCCGCGACAGCGCGCTCCATGGCGAGGACAGGAGTCCGAGCCGGGAGCAAACCATAAAATTCAA
>CANEUT010000175.1 GCA_947441895.1 Rickettsiales bacterium
GTTGGCGCAAGCTGCCTGGGGGGTGAGTGCGGAAACATTGGTGCGTAATGCCGATGATGTGCGCGATGATGATGCGCTGCAGATGCTGGTGAATCGCCGCTTGCAGCACGAACCCGTGGCGCAGATTCTGGGCTATAAAGATTTTTGGCGCGACCGTTTCGCAGTGTCACCGGATGTGCTGACGCCGCGCGCCGATAGCGAGGTGATGATTGAAACATTGCTGCGCCATCACGCTGATAAAAACGCAGCACTGCGCGTGCTGGATTTGGGCACGGGCTCGGGTTGCCTGCTGCTTTCCGCGTTGCGCGAATATGCAAATGCAACCGGACTTGGCGTTGATCAATCACGTACTACATTAGAAATTGCTGCAAAAAATGCTGCGGCATTACATCTGGAACAGCGGTGCCGTTTTGTGCCAAGTGACTGGTGCAGCAATGTGGTAGGAGCGTTTGATGTGGTGCTGGCCAACCCGCCTTACATTCCAACGGCTGATATTGCCATTCTGGATGCTGATGTCTGCTTGCATGAACCCCATGCCGCGCTGGATGGCGGGGCAGATGGGCTTGATTGTTACCGCAACATTTTGCAGCAAATCCTGCCGCACTTGCAGCCAGCGGCACTGCTCATTTTTGAGGTGGGTCAAGGACAAAACGAAGATTTAGTACGACTGGGAACGGCGCAGGGTTTGCGTCATGTTGAAACCGCTGCCGACCTTGCAGGAATCCTGCGGGTGGTGGCATTTACCAATGGAAATTAACGACGATGAACGAGGGTTATATGATGCGTAAAAATAACAATGGCGGCAAAAGCAATAACTATAAAAACCGTCAAGGTGGCGGTGGTGGGCGTCGTTATGGTAATAGTAGTGGCGGCAGTGGCGGTGGCAACCGTTCGGGTGGTGGCAATGATAGCCAAAATTTGCAACGCCAGAAGCATCACGCCACACAACAGCTTGGAAAATATAATGATTTAGCTCGAAACGCCCATAACAATGGCGACCGCGTCGATGTGGAATATTACCTGCAACATGTGGACCACTACACCCGTGTGTTGGCCGATATTGCCGCGATTGAGACGGAACGTTTTGCCCA
Organism: Rickettsiales bacterium; assembly: GCA_947441895.1. Taxonomy (GTDB): domain Bacteria; phylum Pseudomonadota; class Alphaproteobacteria; order Rickettsiales; family UBA3002; genus QFOX01. The sequence goes on from CANEUT010000175.1 coordinate 1,092, forward strand.
TCAACGTGAGCAGCAACAGCAACACCACAGCAGCCCAGTTGCTGAAAGTACAGGTGATGCCGCACCGGTTTTCACAAGCGATGAGGGCTCGGCTTCTGGCACGAGTGAAGGGGTGGCAGATCTGGCGCAAAACGACCATCAGCCGCGCATGACGCGCCACCGTCAGCCGCGCCACCAAGCGGCGAATGAGGGTGATCATAATGGTGCAAAAGAAGCCAACAGCAACACCAACGAAATTCCCCTGCCGGATAATATTCTGCCGCCGATCTAGGTTTGCTAGCGAGCAAAGCTCGCGCGGGGGATAATTATCCCCCGCCTACCGGCTCCCCCTCGTTCGCTCACGCTCTGGCTCGCGCCGTAAAGCGCTACGCGGGAACTTCTCAAACGGCCTAAGAGTCGGTGCTTAGCCTTCCATGGTGATCCTGAGCGTATGCGAAGTGAGGGGGCAGCGGCTTTAGCCGCTAATTAATTCAATTCCACTAAGGTGGCGCTGAGTGAATCGACCGTTACTTTTACCGGCAGCATTTTTGCATCGGCGCTGAAATACAGATGAATGATTGGGTCACCCTCGGCGAATTTCTTTTTTTCTTTCGGCGTGTAGCCTGCAATGGGCTGGCGAGTGACCACGGTGTTAATGGCGTTGTGATATTCGCCCTGATATTCGACCCGCGCACGACTGATGACTTTTACTTTCATATCCGCCAGACGGGCACCCTCATAGGTGCGCAGGATGGATTCGCGTATTTCCTGCGCCATGTGTTTATGCACCAAGCAGCGCATGGCTAGCCCCGCACTGGCGGGGTCGATACTGCCGATGGCTTCGTCGAACGATACGGGTGGACGCCACGCAGGGTCGTCATCGGGGAATCGTTGGCGGCTGGCTAGTTTGCCTGTTTCATCATAAATTAAAATAGTATGTGGGCGCTTATCATTGGCTTTCATGGGGCGCGATTCAAAACGCTGTGGAATATATTTTCCCTCCTCAGTGATGATGCCTTCTGCCGTGGCCACGCTGGCTTCATCACTAAAAAGACGAGCAATACCTCGGGTTTTTGTATCGACAATCATGCGGTAGCGGCCCGCGATTTCTTCCGAGGTGAAGTTAATGCGGCCAATGGTAATACCATTCCATTCCACGATGTATTTTGCTTTGATGGTGAGTGGTGCCAGCGGAGGTACTTCGGCTGCAGCTGGTGCGGTAACTAGCCCCGCCAGCAAAATAAGCAGTGGTAACTTGTAAGCGTGACGCGCTATCCCCATATATGTATTATAACAAAAAAAGTACACGAGGAAAACCATGGAATTGGAACAGTTTACCGAAAAGTCACGCAGTGTGTTGCAGGCAGCCCAGAAACTGGCCCTGCTAAGCAGCCATCAGCGTTTCACACCGGAGCATATTCTGGCGGCGCTGCTGGAAGAGCCATCCATGCCCAAGCTGCTGGAGGCGTCGGGGGCCGATGTTGCAGTCATTGTGCAACGCAACAAAGATGTGTTGGCCAAAATGCCGAAGGTGGAAGGTAGCGGCGCCGGGCAAATGTATTTGGCGGGCGATACGGCGCGTGTGCTTGAGAATGCCAAAGACATCGCAAAAAAAGCAGGCGATAGTTTTGTAACGCTGGAGCGTTTGCTGCAAGCCTTGGTGCTGGAAAAAGAAGCGCCCGCTGCAAAAATTGTTGCAGAAGCGGGCGCCAGCCCCATGAAAATTAATAAGGCGGTGAACGAGATGCGCAAAGGGCGCACGGCCGATAGTGCGCAATCGGAAGAGCAATTTGAAGCGCTGAAAAAATATGCCCGTGACCTGACTGAAATGGCAGCCGCCGGCAAGCTTGATCCGGTGATTGGGCGCGACGAAGAAATCCGCCGTTCCATTCAGGTGTTGGCGCGCCGCACCAAAAACAACCCCGTGTTGATTGGGGAACCCGGTGTTGGCAAAACCGCGATTGTGGAAGGGCTCGCGCTGCGCATCATTAACGGGGATGTGCCCGAAGCATTGAAAAATAAAAAGCTGATGGCGCTAGACTTGGGCGCGCTGATTGCGGGTGCAAAATTCCGTGGTGAATTTGAAGAGCGTTTGAAAGCGGTGCTGAATGAAATTGATGCCGCCGCGGGCGAGATTATTCTGTTTATTGATGAGCTGCACACGCTGGTGGGCGCGGGCGCTGCCGAAGGGTCGATGGATGCCAGCAATTTGTTGAAACCCGCATTGGCCCGTGGCGGGCTGCATTGCGTGGGCGCAACCACGTTGGCGGAATATCGCAAATATATCGAGAAAGATGCAGCGCTCGCCCGTCGCTTTCAGGCCGTGTTTGTCAGCGAGCCAACGGTGGAAGATACGGTTTCGATCTTGCGCGGTCTGAAGGAAAAATACGAGCTACACCACGGCATCACCATATCGGATGCGGCGCTGGTGGCGGCAGCCACGCTTTCCAACCGCTACATCACCGATCGGTTTTTGCCCGATAAGGCCATTGATTTGATCGATGAAGCGGGCAGTCGCCTGCGCATGCAGGTGGATTCCAAACCTGAAGCGCTGGATGAAATGGATCGCAAATTGGTGCAGCGGCGCATTGA
>CANEUT010000176.1 GCA_947441895.1 Rickettsiales bacterium
ACCTAAACCTTCAACTAATCCTGCAATCAAACTAGCAAACATATGATCTCCTAATAGACCCAATTTATAACACAAATAGTTACCAAATCGTTAACAAAGCGGTAACAATTGCAGAATTTATCTAAAAAGTCTCATTTAAAGGAGGGACGTCATTCCCGCGAAAGCGGGAATCCAGACCTAAGAGCTTATTACTTGCGCTTCGCGTGCTGGATCCCGGCGCTCGCGATGCTCCACCGGGATGACAAAATTATCGTTTAGTGACTAAACTGGCCGCCACCTGCTTCATTTCGTCATGCTGGGCTTTGGGCAGCGGCAGCAGGCCTTTCAGGGCCAAATAGCCATCGGGCCCGCTGGCGGCGTCTGATGTCATTTCAACCGCAAATTCCCCAAGGCCCGGAATAATACCCATATGGGCGTTTTTCACATACACAAACAGCCCACGCGCCACGGGGTAACGGCCAGCGGTAATGGTTTCCAGCGTCGGCATCACCCCATCCACCGCGTTGGCCTTCACCAGCGCCGCATTCGTTTCCAAAAAGCTATGGCCAAAAAATCCTATGGCCGATGGGTTATTCATCAGTTTCTGCACAATCAGGTTATTATCTTCGCCTGCTTCCACAAACGGCCCGTCTTCGCGAATGCTCATGCATTGTTTTTTGCGTTTGTCTTTATCAGGCATCAGTTTTTCCATGTCGGGCACTTGCTTGCAGCCCTCAATCATCACCAGTTCTACAAACGCATCGCGCGTGCCCGAGCTTGGGGGGCGGCCATAAACCGTGATGGGTAAATTAGGCAATGCCGCATCCACCTCGTTCCAGTTTTTATAGAAATTGGGCACCAACTTGCCACCACGGGGCACATCACGCGCCAGAGCCAAAAACAAATTACGACGCGTGAGGGCAAACGTTGGCGCATTCAATGCATTGGCCAAAACAATACCATCATAGCCAAGGGTGAGCGCTGTAATTTCAGTAATACCATGTTCGTGGCATTTTTTAGTTTCCGATTCATGAATGGGCCGCGAGCCGGTCGCCATATCGGGATAATGTTCGCCAATGCCCGAACAAAACATTTTGATGCCGCCGCCCGTGCCGGTGGATTCCACAATGGGCGTGCGGAATTTTTTGGCATGACCAAATTGTTCAGCCGCCGCCGCCGCGAATGGGAACACCGTGGCCGAACCAACCACCCGCAATTGATCGCGAGCGGAAGCAACCGTGGGCAGCGACAGACAAGCTGCGATGGCAATAAAAGCAGCGATTTTATTGGTCATTGAGCAGTTTCTCCACATCGTCCGACGAGAGACTATCACCCTCGGGCGTGCCCGTCACGGGCGATTGTGTGGAGGGGGGTAAAATTTCATTGGCCAACTGGGTAACCACTTGTTCCTGCGGCACTGTGGTGGGGGCGCTGAGGATGGCCATTTCCGCATCATCTGCAGGCAGTGCAGCGGTGGCTTCCGTCACCGGCTGCACCGTTTCGGTGACCACGGTTTCTGTTACCACGGTTTCCACGGCACGTTTGGGGGCCGCCATGGCTTCGCGCACATGGGTTTCAATAATATCATAGAGCATATCGGGCGGCAGAATGCGCTTGCGCTGGCTTTGTTTATGTTGAAGCGACACCACATCCATGGGCACAAAACTTTCCTGCACCGTGGGGGGCGCAGCATTAAGCGAGGTTTTACCGCCCGTTTTATCGACAACACGTTCAGTAGGCAGTGAAAATTTCTCAGGGACTTTAATGGTCGCCATGCGCTTAGCTTCAATGGCCATACCATCAGTTGGAAAATCGCGCATGATTTTATAGGGCGCCTGAATACCCGACATTTTTACCGCGAGCAGCGCATTATCGGCAATTACCGCAACAAATTCAATGGGTGAGCTGTAAACACGATAGCGCACCTGGTCGGCATCGGCCACCACGGCACGCCGCACATCAATCGTCTGAATTTCAAGTGGCGTCGGCTTCATAGACCTTCCATTTCATGCCGCCCAACAAAAACGCCACGCCTTCTTGCCCACGCGCTGCCAATGGCAACACGCAAGAGCGATATTTAATATGCATTCCACGCGCATTGGTGAAACTATTATCATCGAGCATGGGCACACGTTCACGGCACACGCGCTGAAAAGTATCAAACAGTGATTGCGGATGCGGATAGACCAGCACTTCCGCCACTTCACGGCCGGTCAAATCACCGCCGTAAGCTTCAATCAGTTGATCACCAAGATAAGAATAGGCAAAAGCATCCCCACGACGATTAATAAGAAAACAGGCGTCCCATATGGGTTTCAGCACATCAGGATTCACTTCATCTTCAAACGGCAACGGACGATCGCCGCGAAGCTCTTGCCAATATTGCTGAAGATATTCATTGATTCGGAGTGGGCGTGACACAGTATCGCTCATGATAACCTCTAGCTGTGCATTGTATCACAAATCCACCTTCTTAGGCATGGTTTTTCAGCATTTCACCCGCCAAAAACAATGATCCAGCAATCAGCAGTGTCCCTTTCGCCTCACCCATCAGATGCTTAGGCAGCCGATTAATATCCACACAGGCGAATACATTTTCAATGCCCGCGGCTTTGGCAATAGCTGCCAGATCATCCGGCGCGTGGGCATTGCCCTCGCCAACAATCGGCACTGAAATAACACACGAAATATGCGCCGCGAAATGATTCAAAAACGATGCTGCATCTTTGCGCGCCATCATGCCCCACACCAAGGTAATGGGCTTTTGATGCTCGGCCATCCAGGCCGCCAATGCCTGGGCAGCACTGGCATTATGCCCGCCATCCAGATAGACCTCGCCACGTGCGCCCCATGCATCAACCAACGGCCCTTTTGTTAAGCGCTGCAGCCGCCCAGCCCAGCGCGCATTCGCAACACCTTGATGGATTGCCTGCTGCGTGATGGGCAATCGCTCACGGCATGCATGCGCCACCACACTGGCCAGCGCTGCATTGTGATGCTGATGCGCACCCGCAAGCGATGGCAGCGGCAGTGACCATGTTTTATCACCACACACCACATCAATGGCTGACGCAGATGAAACAAAGCGCCAACCTGCCCCATGGGCGATGATTGGCGCCTGTTTTTCAGCCGCGCTATTGGCAATGGTTCGCGCTGCTTCTTCTGCCTGCGCGCCAGTGATGCACACACTGCCGGCTTTAATAATACCCGCTTTTTCAGCGGCAATTTTTACAATCGTGTCACCCAGAAATTCCATATGGTCAAAATCCACCGGTGTAATGACCGTGGCAAGGGGGTGCGCCACCATATTGGTGGCATCGAGCCTGCCGCCAAGCCCAGTTTCAAGCAACACCACGTCGGCATCATGCTCGGCAAACGCCAAAAACGCCGCTGCTGTGGTTGCCTCGAAAAAAGTCACCGGCACCGATGCACTCGCCTGCTTCACCCGCTGCAGTAATGGCAGCAATTGAGCGTCGGTTATTTCGTGACCAGCCAGCACCATACGCTCATTAAATTTCACCAAATGGGGCGATGTGTAGGCATGGACGCGGCAACCCGCTGCCTCATACATGGCGCGCAGAAAAGCCTGGGTGGAGCCTTTGCCATTAGTGCCCGCCAGGTGAATCACCGGAGGCAGTTTTTTTTGTGGATTGCCCAGAGCATCAAGCAGC
>CANEUT010000177.1 GCA_947441895.1 Rickettsiales bacterium
ATCAGGAGAGATATCGATCCAGAAGGGGGCAAGCCCCCCTTCGCGGCTTCGCCGCTGACCCCCTCGCTACGCGGCTCGCTTGCGCTACGCACCGTTCCATGCTCTGTTTGCAGAAACTCGCGCACCGCAATCATGAAGGCGGCGATGGCGCCTTTCATATCTTCTGCTCCACGCCCCACCAGCTCGCCGTTCACAATTTTGGGTGCGAAGGGCGGTACGCTCCATGCTTCCACATCACCGGCGGGCACCACATCGGTGTGTCCGGCGAAGCAAAAATTCGGTTGCGCTGTGCCAATGCGCGCATAGAGATTTTCAACCGCATCCTCGCCCGCGCCGAACGTCACGCGGTGAACGGCAAAACCCAGCGGCTTCAGAAAATTCTCCAGCACATCGAACACACCTGCCGTTTGCGGGGTAACGCTTGGGCAAGCAATGAGGGTTGATGCGAGTTTAATAATGTCCATATTATCTTGTCATCCCTGCGAAAGCAGGGATCTCCTCTAAGTGGATTCCTGCTTTCGCAGGAATGACAAAAAAACTACGCCGCACGCAACAGCTCGTTGATGCTGGTCTTACTGCGGGTTTTTTCATCCACACGCTTCACAATAATGGCGGCGGCTAAATGCGGGTCGCTGGGGTTTTTGCCCGGCAACGTACCCGGCACCACCACGCTATAGGCCGGCACGCGGCCATAGGTCACTTCGCCCGTGGCCCGATCGACAATTTTGGTGGAAGCACCAATGAACACACCCATGGAAATGACCGCCCCCTCTTCCACAATCACGCCCTCGGCAATTTCGCTGCGCGCGCCCACGAAGCAGTTATCTTCGATGATGACCGGGTTCGCCTGCAATGGCTCCAACACGCCGCCAATGCCCACGCCGCCGGAAATATGGCAGTTCGCGCCAATCTGCGCGCAGGAACCAATGGTCACCCATGTATCGACCATGGTGCCCTTGCCCACGTAAGCGCCAATGTTGATGAAGCTTGGCATGAGAATAACATTCGGCGCCACGAATGAACCACGGCGTACAAAGCAGCCGGGTACCGCGCGGAAACCCGCCGCACGGAATTCAGCCTCACCCCAGCCGGTGAATTTAAGCGGCACTTTGTCGAACGCGCTTGGCACGCCATCCATCATTTTGTTATCATTCAAACGAAATGACAGCAAAATCGCCTGTTTCACCCACTGATGCACCTGCCATTCGCTGCCATGTTTTTCGGCTACGCGCAGCTTTCCGGCGTCAATATCGGAAATGACCGCATCGACGGCGTTACGAATTTCGCCCGTGGTGCCGGTGGAAAGCGTGTCGCGCTGCTCCCAGGCGGCGGTGATAATAGATTCCAAGCTCATAAGACCCTCGTTTTCGACGTTGTCATCCTGAGTGAAACGAAGGATCTCAACCGAAAAACCAGATTCTTCGCTACGCTCAGCATGACAGTTACACTTGATTCAGCGAGGCTTAAAGCGCAAAGGGTTGCTTGGCAATGAAAACATCACTATATGAAGCACGGGATGGCCTCATAGAAGCTCGTTTATATGAGGAGATTTATAGGAATATGCGCCCACAACGAGGGAGTGTAGCAGCGCTACATGACCGATGTGAGGACGCGGATGACGACGAAATCGCCCATAGAAACGAGTTTATGTGAGGCCGTGCATGTTTATTCAAACCGAAACCACCCCCAACCCCAACACGCTGAAATTCCTGCCCGGCCAGGACGTATTAGGCGATAAAACCGCATTTTTTACCGATAGCGAAAATGCCAGCGCGTCACCACTTGCGTCGGCGCTGTTTGTGTTAAGCGATATTCGCGCCGTGTTTTATGGCGGCGATTTCATCACCGTCACCAAAACGGAAGCCTCGAGCTGGGACATTTTAAAACCACAAATTTTAACTACGGTGATGGAACATTACCAGAGCGGCCTGCCGCTGATGCGTGAAGGTGGCGCAAAGAAAAAAGAAGCGAGCGACAGCTACAGCGATGATGATCAGCAAATCATCGATCAAATTAAAGAATTGCTGGAAACCCGCGTGCGCCCAGCCGTAGCGCAAGATGGCGGCGATATTATTTTCCATAGTTTCAAAGAGGGCATTGTGTATCTGGAAATGCACGGCTCGTGCGCCGGTTGCCCAAGTTCAACCGCCACCCTAAAAAGCGGCATTGAAAATATGCTGAAGCATTATATTCCTGAAGTTACCGCTGTTGAGCCCGCATAGCGCATGGCCATTACCCCTGTCATTTTAGCGGGCGGTTCGGGCGAGCGCCTGTGGCCACTTTCAAAGAGTGATTACCCGAAGCAATTCGTGTGCCTTCATGGTGCAAAAACCAGCCTGTTTCAAGATTGCGTGAATCGCGTGAAAGGCCGCGCTGGATTTGGCGCGCCCATCATTCTCACCAACCACGAGCATCGATTTATTGTGGCCGAACAATTGCGGCAAATGGGGGTGGAAAATGCCTCCATCATCATTGAACCCGTGGCGCGCAACACTGCCGCAGCCATTACCATCGCGGCATTGCATGCACCCGCCGATTCCACGCTACTGGTCATGCCATCGGATCATCTCATCAAAAAAATCGACGTGTTTTTTGATCATATATCTGCGGCTTTACCGCTGGCTGAAGCGGGCAAATTGGTCACGTTCGGCATCAACCCCACCACGCCCGAAACTGGCTATGGCTACATCAAACTCGGCACCGCCCTGACGGGTGAAAGCGGCGCTTTCACCATCGCTCGTTTTGCCGAAAAGCCAAGCCGCGAGCACGCTGAAAGCTATTTGGTCGAAGGTGGCTATGCGTGGAATAGCGGCATGTTTTTATTCGGCACCGCCGCGCTGATGGCGCAAATGCAAATTCACCGACCCGATATTCTTGATGCCGCGCGCATCGCATATGATAAGCGCACCGAGGCCTTGCCCTTCATCACGCTCGATAGACCTGCATTTGAAGCATGCCCCTCCACCTCCATCGATTATGCGGTGATGGAAGCCACAAAAGACGGCGCCGTGATTCCCGTTGATATTGGTTGGAGCGACTTGGGCGCATGGACATCGCTCGATGCCATCAGCAGCAAAGATAAGGCCGGCAATGCCACCCACGGCAACGTGCTGCTGGAAAGCAGCAGTAACTGCTACATTCACAGCGGCAAAACCCTGGTGGCCGGCATTGGCCTGCATAATTTAGTGGTAGTGGTGGCCGATAATGCCGTACTGGTGGCCGATAAATCCCATAGCGGCGACATTAAAAAACTCATTGCCACCATGCGCGAGAAAGCAATGCCCGATGTGAAGCTCACCAGCTTTTCGCACCGCCCATGGGGCAGTTTTCACGGCATTGACCGCGGCGAGCATTATCAGGTGAAAAAGCTGCTATTAAAACCCGGCGGAAAAATTTCACTGCAAACCCATCAACATCGCGCGGAACATTGGGTGGTGGTGGAAGGGGTGGCCACCGTAACCAACGGTGATGCAGTACGCGATTTGCACGCCAATGAATCAACCTATATTCCCGCTGGCACCATGCACCGCCTTGAAAATCGTGGCAGTGTCGATTTGGTAGTCATCGAGGTACAAACCGGCAGCTATCTGGGTGAAGACGACATCAAACGCTACGAAGATATGTATAAGCGCCAATAGCTGATAACGAG
>CANEUT010000178.1 GCA_947441895.1 Rickettsiales bacterium
CTGGCCTATTTAGAACAAATTTTTGCCAAACTGAAAAAGGCGGGATTGCTGAAAGCCGTGCGCGGCCCCGGGGGTGGTTATAAGCTGACCAAAACACCCGATGAAATTAGCGTGGCCGACATTATGATGGCCAGCGGCGAACCCATTAAAATGACCCGCTGCAAAACCGATAGTCACTTGGGTTGCATGGCCACTAAAGCCCGCTGCCTGACGCATGATTTGTGGGAAGGACTCACGGCACAGATGCGTCACTATTTGGGAAGTATTACGCTGGCCGATGTGTGCGCCCGCCGCGTGCAGCAGAAATTCCCCCGCGCCCATGCATCGCCAGAAATGATGATGTTCGCCAAAATCATTCCCGAAAAACGGACGAACGCGTAAATGATCTACCTCGATTACAACGCCACGTCGCCGCTGCTGCCAAGTGTGCGGGCGGCCATGGATGTGATTAGTGGCGAGGCACTGAATCCGTCATCGGTTCATGCGGGCGGTCGCAAAGCCAAAAAACTGTTGGAAGATGCGCGAAGCAACATTGCGGCTGCCTTTGGCGCCTTCGCCAATGAGGTGCTGTTCACCGGTTCGGGGTCGGAAGCGAACAACATGGTGCTGCGCGGTTTTGCGGGCAATCGCCCACTGCTTGTGGCAGCGACGGAACATGCATCCATCACAAAAACGGCTAGCCTGCTCGGTGCATCTACTCTGCCAGTCGATGAGCATGGTCTGCTGAAGCTGGATATTCTGGAAGCGCAGCTTAAGGCGCTGGGTAAGCCCGCGTTAGTGTCGGTCATGCTGGCGAATAATGAAACGGGCGTGATTCAACCCATTGCCGAAATCGCCCGCATCGCCCACGCGCATGGCGCGCTGCTGCATGTCGATGCGGTGCAGGCGCTCGGTAAAATCACCATCGACTGGGGATTGCTGGGGGCCGATATGCTTACCCTTTGCGCCCATAAATGCGGCGGGCCGGTGGGTGTGGGCGCTCTGCTCATTCGCAATGATTTGCCCATCAATCCGCTCATCACCGGTGGTGGTCAGGAATTGGGCCGTCGCGCTGGCACCGAAAATATCACCGCCATTGTTGGCTTCGCACAGCTGGTGAAAGACGTGGCGAGTGCGCCCCAAGCAGCTGAATGGTTGAAGTGGCGCACGGAGCTGGAAGAAAAATTGAAGGCTGCCGTGCCGGATGCGGTGGTGTTTGGCGCCGACGGTGATTCTGGCGCGCCTCTCCCCTCGGGAGAGGCCGAATTGCTTAACGAGCAACTCGAGTTTAGGAATTCGGGTGAGGGCACTTCGCCGCACGATTCAGCATGCCCTCACCCGGATTTAGCGCCAAACGCGAAGGGCGTTTGGGCAAATCCGACCTCTCCCGATGGGAGAGGCTGTTCCGTAGCTCCGCATCATCGCCTTCCCCAAACCATCTGCATTTCTATGCCGAACGTGAAAAGCGAAACGCAGCTGATGAATTTTGATTTGGGCGGGTTTGCTGTTTCGGCTGGTTCGGCCTGTTCCTCAGGTCGCATTACGCCAAGCCATGTGTTGCTTTCCATGGGGGTGGCCCCTGCCGTTGCCGAAACCGCCATTCGCATTAGCTGGGGTTGGGGCACAACCTACTATGAAATCAGAGTATTTATTGATGCATGGAAACAAATGGCCGAGCGTTTGAGTAAAAAGGTAGCCTAAGTTAATTTGCGAATGATTATCAAATACATGAAAATCATCAAAAATTTGGATTTTTTCGCTATTGATAATAGTTGACTAGCGCACTATGTTATTCTATGTCGCAGGATAACCACAAAATTGTCATCCTGAGCAAAGCGAAGGATCTTCTGAAATAGATATGAGATTCTTCGGCTACGCCTCAGAATGACAGTTGAAAATGAGAGAAACAGAATGACTGTTATTCCATTAGCCACGGCCCACACACCGTCATCCATGCCTATTTTTATGGATTATCAATCGACTACGCCGTGTGACCCGCGCGTGCTGGAGGCCATGCTGCCGTATTTCACCCAGAAATTCGGCAACCCCCATTCGCGCAGCCACGCCTATGGCTGGGAAGCGGAAGAGGCGTGCGAACTGGCCCGTGCCCAAGTGGCGCGGCTGATTGGTGCCGACGCGAAAGAGATTATTTTTACCAGCGGTGCCACGGAAGCAAACAACATTGCGCTGAAGGCCGTGGGTGCGTTTTACAAGGAAAAGAAAAACCATATCATTACCGTCGTCACCGAACATAAATGCGTGCTCGATAGCGCGCGCCACATGGAGATGGATGGGTTTGAAGTGACCTATTTGCCTGTGCAAACCAACGGGCTGATTGATTTGGAAGTGCTGAAAGCGGCCATGAAGCCAAACACACTGATGGTTTCCATCATGGCGGTGAATAACGAAATCGGTGTCATTCAGCCACTCGCTGAAATTGGCAAAATCACCCGGGCGGCGGGCGTGTTTTTTCATACCGATGCCGCGCAGGCCTTCGGTAAAATTCCACTCGATGTCGAAGCCATGAACATCGACCTGATGAGCATTTCCGGTCATAAAATTTATGCCCCCAAAGGCATTGGTGCGCTGTATGTGCGCCGTCGCCCGCGTATTCGCTTAGAGTCGCTGTTCAGCGGTGGCGGGCAGGAACGCGGCATGCGTTCGGGCACGCTGCCAACCCCGCTGGTGGTGGGTTTGGGTGTGGCCGCAAAAATTGCCGGTGCCGAAATGCAGGAAGAAAATGCGCGCATGCAATATCTTTCCAGCAAATTTCTGAAGGCCGTGATGGATGACGTGCCGGACGTGTATTTGAACGGTGACCGCGAACATCGCATTCCCAGCTGCATCAATCTCAGCTTCGCTTACATTGAAGGCGAAAGCATGATTATGGCCATTAAAAATTTGGCTGTCAGCAGCGGTTCGGCCTGCACCAGCTCGTCGCTGGAACCTTCCTATGTGCTGCGCTCTATCGGCGTGGGCGAGGAACTGGCACACACATCCATTCGTTTTGGCATTGGCCGCTTCACCACCGAAGCCGAGATCGACGAAGCCATCCGCATTGTCACCGGCAGCATCGACAAATTACGGGCCATGAGCCCTTTGTGGGAAATGGTGCAAGAGGGTATCGATATTTCAAAGATTCAATGGGCAGCGCATTAAGAATATCACTCAAAAGTCCCTCACTTCGTTCAGTGTACTTTTAAGTGGGATAAAACGGCAAACAAAAGCTCGAAGCGGTTCTTCGCTTTTGGTTGAAAATAAAAAATTCAGGAGACTAAAATGGCATACGGTGAAAAATTGATCGACCACTACGAAAACCCACGTAACGTGGGCAGCATGGATAAGGACGATGATTCAGTAGGCACTGGCCTGGTGGGCGCACCCGCCTGCGGCGATGTGATGAAGCTGCAAATTAAAGTGAATGATGCCGGCGTGATTGAAGATGCGCGTTTCAAAACCTTCGGCTGTGGCTCGGCCATTGCTTCCAGTTCGCTCATCACCGAATGGGTGAAGGGCAAGCATGTCGATGAAGCGATGACCATTAAAAACACGCAGATTGCCGAAGAGCTGGCACTGCCACCGGTGAAAATTCACTGCAGCGTGCTGGCCGAAGATGCCATTAAAGCCGCCATCAGCGATTATAAAAGCAA
>CANEUT010000179.1 GCA_947441895.1 Rickettsiales bacterium
ATTCCCGCTGGCACCATGCACCGGCTGGAGAATCGTGGCGGCGTCAACCTGGTGTTGATCGAGGTGCAAACCGGCAGCTATTTGGGTGAAGACGACATCAAACGCTACGAAGATATGTATAAGCGCCAATAGCTGATAACGAGGCCAGCAGGCCGAGTCAGCCATGAGCTGCGGAGCACGCGCCATGGCGAGGTTAGGAAACCGAGCCGGGCGCAAACATCATGCCTGCGGTGCCAAATCCACCAAACGTTTCCAGTTAGAAACCGATGCCAGCGCGAAATGAATCGCCGGCAGCCAGCCTTTTTGGCGGAACTCCAGATACACATCATTGGGTAGCGCATTCACTGCGGCCTCATCAATCATCTGAAAGCCGGAAAGCTGCATTTTTTTGCCTGAATTCAGCGTGGCTTCGGAATGGAACGGGGCCAGCAGCTTATGCTTTATTAAATCATCGCAGAAATTGCGAGTGATGAGGTGTTGGCGATAACAATCGGTGCAGAATTCGAGCGCATGCTTACCAAGATCAGACGGCGTGCCATCGGCGTTATATAGCGCTTGCGCAGTCTCATCTTTTTCCATTTGAAAATGTGGCGCAGCCTCATCAACACATAAAAAGAAACGATCTTCCGCAGGCTGTTCGAAAAAGATAAATGGATATTGGCGCGCATGGGCAGGCACATAATTAGGCTGCAACCATTCACCTTTCTTATTTACAAAATAATTGGCTTGCTCAAGGCCCAGCACCGCTGCCGGCAGCATTTGCTCGCCTCCTGCAAACACAATGGGATAACTTTTTGCGGCTTCCACAAATTCAGCAATGCTAAGGGGAATGGAGTTTGTGGTTTGGGCAAACCCAAAACCAGTGGTGGCTGAAACACCTGATTTTGCATGGCGTTTTGCATCAAGAATGTGGGGCTTTTTGAAAAAGACCGGTAAAGCGCTTGCCGCATCATCATTTGCTGGAGTGGTTTTTTTCGTTGCCGTTTTTGCGGTTGCCATGGGTTTTCCTCTATTTCATGTTGCTTCACAAAGATGCCACGAAATTAACCGATATTGCTTCAACCGCCTAGCGCTAAATAGGCCTTTTTTCTTCTGATTTTTTCATTATGGTCACAAAAATCAATGGAGATTCTATGCACGCCTTTTTTTTGTCGCTTGCACTCGTAGCATGTTGCTTGGCCAGCCCGGCCCAAGCCAATTCAAACATTAAAAAAATGGAACCGGAAGCATCGGCTATTTTGGGCGCATCGCCAGAATTCATTAAAATTCGATTTGTGCAGCCCATTCGCCCCAAAGAAAGCTTTATCCGCGTGCTCGACAAAGAGGGCACACAGATGAACAGCGATATACTCATTGCCTCGCAAGATGAAAAAATGCTCACCTCTCCGCTGCCGGAATTGGAATTCGGCACCTACACCGTGGAGTGGAAGGCCCTATGCCAATGCAATGCCCAAACGGCCGCCGAAGGCACCTATCAATTCACCATTCGCTAAACGAGCCACTGCTATTTAACTGTTTTTTCCATCAATATAATAAGAATGATTCTTAGTTGCAAATTAACGTTGGGCGAATTATAGCACTCACTCATTGGTAATAAAAAAACTGCTCGGAGAAATATATGCGCCTACTGCACGCCGTTTTGCTTGGTTCACCGCTGGCTTTTTGCCTTGCCTTCACCGCCCATGCCAGTGCGCCTGTGACCGAAGCGAATGCCTACAAGCAAACCGTATTCGTAGCGAATAAAGCGAAATATAAACCCACTTTGGCGACCGATAAAAATTTTATCAACGCCTGGGGCATTGCCATTCGTCCTAAAGGTGCCGGCGGCCATTTTTGGATTACCGCGAAAGATATCAGCTATGAATATGTCGGCGATGTGCAAGCTTCAGCCGATCCGAAGTTACGCCGCATCCATCAGGATGATTTGAAAATTGTAACGTTGCCGTTGGGTGGCGATGATAAATTCTCCACCAGTACGGTGTTCAGCAATAGTGACAAAAATTTCATCATCACCCAAAAACTGAACGATGGCACATCCATCACCGCCCCCACCAAATTTTTCTTCAGCAGTGACGGTGGCGTTATTTCCGCCTGGACCGAAAAGAAAAACGACGATGGCAGCTTTCAGCGTAGCGATGAAGCGCTGAGCGTGATTGACCAATCGAAAGATGGCGCACAGTTTTTTGGCATCGCGGTTGACCATAAATCATCGCGTTTATACGCGGCAGATTTTGGCGCCGCGCCAAGCATGAAGGTGTTTGATAAAAAATTCAAACCAACGAAACTGACTTTCGATATGCCATTTGACGAAAATAAAAATGGCACGGTCGATGCTGGTGAATATGCACCGTTTAACGTGCAAGCATTCACCACACCAGCGGGCGATCACCGCATCTTCGTGACGTATGCAAAAACCCAAGCCTGCCCAACGAATGAAGTAAAAAAAGGTACCTGCAAAAAGGGTGAAATTTTCGCCGGCGAGGAAGACACCAGCCAACCAGGCTATGGCCGCCTCGCCGAGTTCGATGAAGACGGCGAGCTTGTGGCCGTGTGGAACGATAATGGCAAGTTAAGCGCCCCGTGGGGCCTTGCTTTCGCGCCCAAAAATTTCGGTGCCCTTTCCGGCAAATTGTTAGTGGGCAACTTTGGCAACGGCGAAATAGTGGCCTTCGACCCCGAAACAAAAGCACCGGTTGATGTATTGCAAAATGCCAAAGGCAAACCGCTGGTGATTGATAAACTGTGGGGCCTTTTGTTCGGCAATGGCGAAAGCCTTGGCGATGCCAACGCGCTTTATTTCACTGCCGGACCAGATGATGAAAAAGACGGTATTTTTGGCAGTATTCGGTCAATACAATAGCCGGGATTTTTTCTAAAATTCTGTTGAATTGATTGCGCCGCGTTGTATAGGTGCATCATTCATGCGCCCGCAAAAAAATAGTTTCCTGACGATCGTCGCAGCACTCATGTTGCTGCTGCAATTTTCGTTACCGTTTTTTGCCACTTACCAGCTTCCCGCACCCACCGCAACACAGCGTGCGTCCAGCATTTTTGGCGATAAAATTCTCATTTGTACCGCTGATGGATTTCGCTTTGTCAGCTTTGCTGACATTATCAGCGGCAAAGAAAAACCCAAATTGCATAAGCAATATCAGTGCCCTGTATGCTATGTTTCGGCGCATAACCAAATCATCGAATCATCCCCACCGGCGCCGATCACTGCACCCACATTCGTGGTTCTGGCTTCTGCGTCGCCGGCTTTTGCCAGCGAACCGAGCCTCGCCACACGGCATTGGCGAGAACGCTTAACGCGCTCTCCTCCGCATTCCTTCACTGTTTGATGTCACACGAACAAACCTGCTGAATTTTCGGCAGGCTTTTATCATTCAATGAAGGATTTTTTATGCGAAACATTTATTTTGTAAGCACTGCTGTGCTTGCGTCTCTTTTATCTTCAACCGCACTGGCCGATAGTGCCAAACAACCCGACGATCACGCACCAGTGGGCGTGATGGGCGACCATCTTCACAAAAAGGGAGAATGGATGGTTGGTTATCACTACCGTCAAACCGGTGGTGTTGGGCTACGCAACGGCAACGATGCAGCCAACAAAGCCAGCGTCTTATC
>CANEUT010000180.1 GCA_947441895.1 Rickettsiales bacterium
CTCTTGCGAGATTTTGAACAGCTTTTCGAAACTATCCATCACGTCTTGAGGAATGTTGCCGCCGCGCTCGGATGAAAGCCACCAGCCCTGAAATTGCAGCGGGTGCTTTTTGGGGTGAGGTTCACCAATGTAAACGTGGAACGGGTGTTTCACGCCGTTGAAATCGCATGGTACTGTAAATCGCTTCATCGCCTCTCCCGTTCGCCGTCCGCTATTTCCTAATGTGTCATCCCTGCGAAAGCAGGGATCTACTTCGTAAGGAGATTCCCGCGTTCGCGGGAATGACAAACAAAAAATAACGACAAACGAACTCACGCTAAGTGGTTTGATTCAACTACCATTCTACGTGGCAATAGTTACTAAATCGTGAATAAATCAACGGTTTTTGAAGAAAAAATAATGGGTAAACAATTGAAACTGTTGCTTACTAGCAATTTGCATCCCACGCTTTGCGCTGCCCGGCACTGAAATTTTCGGCATAGGCCTTGGGTGGCACCGTTGGCGTTTTTGGTTCCGTCAGCGTAAAGGGAATGTGTTTGGCGGTGGCATAGGCCACGGCTTCTTCCTTCGTCGCGAAGCGGATTTTTACCTGAGTGATGGTATCGGGCTGGGTATTCCATCCCATCAGCGCATCGGGCGCGCCGGGGGCTGGTTTATCGAACTCCAGCACCCATTGACGTGTGTTTCGCTTGCCCGACTGCATGGCCGTTTTGGCAGGCTGATAAATTTTAGCGTGTGGATGCGTGCTCATGCGGTGAGTGTAGCCTGCGCAATCATGACGTCAAGTATATCATGGATGTTGCTGCTCAATCAGCATGTCATGCCGCACGTGTTGCGGCATCCGCGCACTTGGCTTGCGCAGACCCCGCAATGAATGCGGGGTGACATGTAAAGCAAGCTACGATGCTTTTTTAGCAGCTGGTTTTTTTGCGGCCACTTTTTTAGCCGGTGCTTTTTTTGCTGCTGGTTTGGCGGCGGCAGCTTTTTTCGGCGCGGCTTTTTTGGCGGCCGGCTTTTTCTTGCCGCCTTTTTTACCACCCGGTGCAGGCAGCAGCGGAATGATTTCAGCCAGCGTTACGGCTTCGGGCGTCATCTCTTTCGGCAGGGTGATGTTTTTGCCGGCGTATTTGATGTAGGGCCCGTAGCGACCTTTCAAAATCACCACTTTTTCGCCTTCGTGCTCGCCCAAATCTTTCAGCGGTTCGGGCGCGCCACGGCCACCGTTTTTCTTTTTTTCCAGTGCTTCCGCAATCACCGTCACCGCGCGGTTCATGCCGATGGTGAGGATGTCATCTTCCGGTCCGAGGTTCGCATACTTTCCATCATGCAACAGGTATGGCCCGAAGCGGCCAATGTTCGCCAGAATGGGCAGATTAGTTTCAGGGTGCAGACCCACTTCACGTGGCAGCGAGAGCAGCGACAGCGCTTTTTCTAAATCAACGCTGCTTGGCGCCAAACCTTTTGGCAAGCTGCTGCGACGGGGCTTTTTCTCTTCGCCCTGCTGCACATAAACGCCATAGGGGCCTTTGCGAATGCTAATATTTTCGCCCGTGGTGGGGTGCGTACCCAAAATGGTTGGGAATTGCATTTCACCTTCGGCGCCCGCATCGGCTGAACCTTCGCCACCGGCTGCCACCAGCTGACGCGTGAAGTTACAATCCGGATAGTTAGAACAGCCAAGGAACGAACCGAATTTACCGGTTTTAAGATGCAGCTCACCTTTGCTGCAGCTTGGGCAGATTTTTGCTTTGGCGGCAGCTTCACCCGTGCCGAAAATATAGGGTTCCAGCAATTCTTCTACGCGCGTCAGCACATCGCTGATGGTTAGTTTTTTGCTATCTTCAACCCGTGCATGAAACTCCGTCCAGAAGGCGCGGAGCTCTTCTTTCCAGTTACGTTTGCCATCGGCAATTTCATCGAGATGCTCTTCCAGATTCGCCGTGAAATCATATTCCACGTAACGATCAAAATAGGTCATGAGAAACGCGGTAACGATGCGCCCCAGCGGCACCGCGGTGAAGCGGCGTTTATCGAGCGCGACATAATTGCGATCAACCAATACCGAAATGATGCTGGCGTAGGTGGATGGTCGACCGATGCCGAGTTCTTCCAAACGCTTTACCAGCGTGGCTTCCGAATAGCGTGGTGGCGGCGCGGTGAAATGTTGCGCGGCATCGACCGTTTTGGTGCGCATAGGCTCGCCCACTTCCATGGCGGGCAGGCGCTGGCTGGTATCTTCGGCGGAATCATCATCGCTTTCGGGTTTCTTTTCGTCTTCTTCCAGAATTTCCTGATAGAGGCAGAGGAAGCCATCGAACTTCAGCACCGAACCCGTGGCACGCAGTGCATGGCGCTTGGTGATGTCGTGCAAATCCACACTCACCTGATCATAGAGCGCTACTTCCATTTGGCTGGCCATCATGCGTTTCCAGATGAGGTCGTAAAGCCGCGATTGATCGGCCTCGAGTTGCAGGCTGTTGGGGCGACGGCTGAGATCCGTCGGGCGAATCGCTTCGTGCGCTTCCTGCGCGTTTTTCACTTTGGTTTTGTAAATGCGTGGGCTGTCGGGCACGTATTGCGGACCATATTCTTTGCCGATGAGTTCGCGTGCCACGTTGATAGCATCGATGGATACGGTGATGCCATCGGTTCGCATGTAGGTGATAAGACCTTCTTCATACAGCTTCTGCGCTACTTGCATGGTGCGTTTGGCACCAAAGGCCAGTTTGCGGCTGGCTTCCATTTGCAAGGTGGAGGTTGAAAACGGCGCATACGGGGAACGGCGAACCGTGCGTGGGATGATGGTGGTGACGCGGAAGTCGGTACTTTTGATGGTCTTTTCCACTTCGCGCGCGGTGGCTTCGTTCGTCAGCGAAAACTTCTCGAGCTTCACGCCGTTATATTCATTCAGGCGCGCAGCAAAGCTTGCGCCGGTGCCGGTGGCGAGCGTCAGCCCAATGTCCCAATATTCGCGGGCGATGAAGGTTTCAATTTCCGCTTCGCGTTCACAAATGAGGCGCAGCGCAACGGATTGCACACGACCTGCCGAGCGCGAACCCGGCAGCTTGCGCCACAATACGGGTGACAGGTTGAAGCCTACCAGATAATCCAGCGCGCGACGTGCTTGCTGTGCATTCACCAAATCCATATCGATATCACGCGGGTTATCGATCGCGTGGGTGATGGCTTTTTTTGTGATCTCGTGGAAGGCGATGCGCTTCACGCCAATATCTTTGGGTAGCTTGTTCGTTTCTTTCAGCGCTTCCAGCACATGCCACGAAATAGCTTCCCCTTCACGATCGGGATCGGTTGCAAGATAAAGCATATCCGCGCCTTTGAGTGCGGCTGAAATGGCGGACATTTGTTTTTTGGAATCGACATCCACTTCGTAATGCATGGCAAAATCAGCATCGGGTTCCACCGATCCATCTTTGCTGGGCAGGTCGCGCACATGGCCATAGCTGGCAAGCACGGTATAATCACCGCCCAAGTATTTATTGATGGTTTTGGCTTTCGATGGTGATTCAACCACCACTACACTTTTTGACATCTAGTTATCTCCCATGCGAAGCGCGACGCGCGATCCGGCGTGGCGTTCTAGCCTACC
>CANEUT010000181.1 GCA_947441895.1 Rickettsiales bacterium
AATGCCAATCACCGCGCTGGCGGCAATGGTGGCAAGCGCGCCCGCTGCTATGGTCAATCCGATGCCCGGAATGGTGACGGCTGCGGTCGATGTTAGGGCTTCGCCCACCAACGGAATGCCGGCAATGCCACCTTGCAAGGCACCGGCCAGCCCGCTGCCAAATACACCAGGTGCAGACATGCCGCCCATAGCATGCATCAGGCTGCCCACCATATATGGCTGCCCAATACCTACTAAAGGAAGCACATAAGGCGCGGTGATAATGCTACCAAATATGCCAGCCCCACCCAACATCCAAAAATGTCCAGTATGGTCTTCGGGGTTATGTTGAGTCTCTGCCGGCAATTAGCGACTTCTTCCTTGTTGTAAGCTGTTAATTTCTGAAACTAATTCTCGAACACTTCCTCCAAATACAGGTAGTCTCAACCTTGCAACAACATTGCCCCTACTATCCACTAAGGCGCCTACGGGATCAAACACGCTTAACCCTAAACGTGACATCGCGCTTGCGCTGTTTCTATCCGATCTGACGTAGCCTGGAGCAGGGTCACCATTTGGAAGTCTATATTCGCTGCCCGGATTTGATACATTAAAATATGATAATTGAACGCCAGTGCGCGCCTGAACGTCCCTCAAATCATCATGCAAGCGCGTCGAACAAAAAGGTCCTGCCGGATAAACGAAGGTTAAACCGCCTCTATATTGAACATCCTGTAATTGAACAGGTTGATCGCCCGAGTAAACCGCGGGGGTGGTAGAAGCGGCTTTTGCAGCTGCTTTTACAATGTCGTCGGTGATAGAGTTATTAGTCGTATCGTCTGTCATGTCAGGCTCCGTGGTTAAATCGTAAGCCCACTATCGCCGATAAAGATTAAGAATTAATTAAAAGGCTGAAAACTATGCTGAAAGAAGGTTTTTTTGGCCTAATAACGCCAGAATTTCGTTGGCAATGGTGTTGGCAATGCGCAGGCGGTCAGCATCGCTGCTGGTTTCAGCGGCAATGAAAAGCGTTTGGTCGGCCCGCAGTTTAATGCGTTTTGGGTGTTGGGCGATGTGGCCGATGAGCGCTTCCGGCGCGGCAAATTTATTGGCGCGGAAGGCCAGCACCATGCCTTTCGGCCCGGCATCGAGCCGCACCATACCCGCTTGTTTGCAAATCAGCTTCATGGCCAGCACCGAAATGAGATGTTCCAGTTCCTGCGGCATGGCGCCAAAACGGTCCACCAGCTCGGCGGCGAAGCTTTCCAGCTCGGCGTGGCTGGCCAAATTCGCAGCACGACGATAGAGGCTGAGGCGCAGTGACAAATCTTCCACATAATCTTCCGGAATAAGCACTGACATGCCGAGGTTGATTTGTGGACTCCACGAATCGGGCGTCTCTTCATCTTTCGTGCGTACGTCGCGGCGAGCACGCATGTCGGCAATCGCTTCTTCCAGCATGGCTTGGTAAAGCTCAATGCCCACTTCTTTCACATGGCCCGATTGTTCTTCGCCCAGCAGATTGCCGAAGCCACGAATATCCATATCGTGGCTGGCCAGTTGGAAGCCAGCGCCCAGCGAATCAAGCTGCTGCATCACCTCCAGTCGCCGCTCGGCCTCACGATTCAGCGATTTCTGATGCGGCAAAGTGAAATAAGCATAGGCGCGCACTTTGCTGCGGCCCACCCGTCCGCGCAGCTGATAAAGCTGCGACAGGCCGAACATTTCCGCGCGGTCGATAATCATGGTGTTGGCGGTTGGAATATCGATGCCCGATTCGATGATGGAGGTGGAAAGCAGCAAATCATATTTGCCATCGTAAAATTCGTTCATCACATCATCCAGCGCGGCGGCACCCATTTGACCGTGGGCGGTCACCATTTTAATTTCCGGCACCAGCGTTTCAATTTTCTGCTTCAACTCGGCCATGTGTTTAATGCGCGGCGTGACATAAAAAACTTTTCCACCACGGTGATATTCGCGCAAAATGGCTTCACGCAGCACCACGGGGTCAAACGGCATCACATAGGTGCGCACGGCGAGGCGATCCACCGGCGGGGTAGTGATGAGTGACAGTTCGCGCACGCCAGAAAGTGAAAGCTGCAATGTGCGAGGAATCGGCGTGGCCGAAAGAGTGAGCACGTGAATATTCGCTTTCAGCGTTTTTAGTTTTTCTTTTTGCCCCACGCCGAAATGCTGTTCTTCATCGACAATCAACAGCCCCAGATTTTTGAACTGCACGCTGGCGGCCAGCAAGGCGTGGGTGCCAATCACAATATCCACCTTGCCCTCGGCCAGTTGCAGCTTGGTTTCAGCCGCTTGTTTGGCGGTGGTGAGGCGGCTTAACATGCGCACGGTGAATGGCAGATCAGCAAAGCGTTTGCTGAAAGTGTGGAAATGCTGCCGCGCCAGCAAGGTGGTGGGGGCAATAATGGCCACTTGCATGCCCGCGCTGGCCGCAATAAAGGCGGCGCGCAGTGCCACTTCGGTTTTGCCGAAGCCAACATCGCCGCAAATAAGCCGATCCATGGCGTGGCCGCTGGCTAAATCGGCCCGCACTTCATCAATCGCCTGCAGCTGGTCATCGGTTTCGGTGTAGGGGAAGCGGGCGACGAATTCGTCATAGGTGCCAGCTTCCGAAGTAAGCACTGGTGCGGCGATGGAAGCGCGCTCTGCCGCCACTTTTAGTAAGGCTTCAGCGGCAATTTTCAGGCGTTTTTTCAGCGCGCTTTTGCGTTTTTGCCAGGCCACACCGCCCAATTTATCGAGCGGCACGGGTGTTTCGCTAGCACCATAACGACTGACAAGGTCGATGTTCTCGACCGGCAGAAACAGTTTGCTGTCGCCATCATAAATCAGCTTCAGGCAATCATGCTTGCTGTCGCCCACTTCCACGGTAACAAGGCCTTCGAATCGGCCAATGCCATGCTCGCGGTGAACAATCAGCTCACCCACAATGAAGCTTGCAGCCTCCTGCAAAAACGCTTCCGATTTACGTTTCTTTTTGTGGGTACGAATGATGCGCTCACCGAACATGTCCTGCTCGGTGATGATGGCAATATCGGGTGCAACAAAACCCGTTTCGATTGGGAGCACGGTGATAAAGTGATTTTCTTTGTCATCCTGAGGCGAAGCCGAAGGATCTAAAGCCATTTTCAGATTCTTCGCTTCACTCAGAATGACATTACCAAGCATTTTCTGAATGCGATCGGCACTGCCAAGCGAGTTGGCGGCGAGGGTGACCGGCGTTTTTGCTTCGGCTAAAAATTGCAGAATGGTGTCGCGCGCGTGGCCGCCTTCAGCGTGGCGCAAACTGTGCAATTGAGGGCTGGGGCGCAGGCCAAAATCATTCCCGCCATCCACCGCGAATTGCGTCATGCTCACGCGAATACGTTCGCGCCACAGATGGTTAAACCGTTCGGTATTCAAAAACAATTGTTCCGGCGGTACAGGGTTATAGGGCAGCGTATCTTTCTGCTGATACATTTTGCGTGCGTTGTAATAATCGGCCACGGCTTCATCGCGCTCGCGCTGCAAATCAGACACGCGGGCATCGGTGCTGAAAATGGCGCCCGGCGTATAATCGGCCAGCGTGTCTAACC
>CANEUT010000182.1 GCA_947441895.1 Rickettsiales bacterium
CATGGGCTTTTTGGCTACCGCCGGTTCGTCGGCGCCGTTCATTGGCTTGCTTGGCACCTGCATCGGCATCATCAACTCGTTCCGCGCCATTGCCGGTTCGCAAAACACCTCACTCGCCGTGGTGGCGCCGGGCATTGCTGAGGCATTGTTTGCCACGGCCATTGGCCTGTTTGTGGCGATTCCCGCCGTGATTGCGTTCAACAAATTCAATGGCGAACTGAACCGTCTTGCCGGTAAGCTCGATGATTTTTCCACCGAGTTTCAAATGCTGCTGTCGCGCCAACTCGATAAGGGTGGCTATTAATGGGCGCCCAAATGAAAGGCAGTTCGCGTCGTGGTCGGGGCCGCAATGCCGGCGGTTTCAACGACATTAACATCACCCCGTTTGTGGATGTAATGCTGGTGCTGCTGATTATTTTTATGGTCGCCGCCCCCATGATGACCAGCGGCGTGAAGGTGGATTTGCCGAAAACAAAATCATCCAGCCTGCCGGGGAACGACGAGCCGATCGCCGTGACCATTAAGGGCGATGGCACTGTGTTTATTCAAAATACCGAAACTGAAATCAGCAAGCTTGGGCCGCGGCTGCAAGCCATTCTGGGTGAGAAAAAAGAAACGCGCATTTTTATCCGCGGCGATAAATCGATTGATTATGGTCAGGTGATGCGGGTGGTGGGCGAAATTAACGCCGCTGGTTTTTCGAAAGTAGCGCTGCTGACCGATGCCGGGTCTGCGTCACGTCGATAGCGAAAGCAAAGCATAAAGGGTGCAGCTAGTGGAATCGCGCAGTCTGACATATTCGCTGATGCTGCATGTGGTGCTGGTGCTGCTTGCCGCGTTCGGTTTGCCCGTGCTGCTGCCCGATAAGCCCGACCCAACCCCAATGGTCATGTCGGTCGATTTGCTGCCCATCAGCGAAATCAGCAATGTGAAGCCGTCTGATAAGCCGATTCAGGAAGAAAAAAAGGCGCCCTCAGTAAAAACCACCAAGCCGGTGGAACCCACGGTGAAAGAAAAACCGCCGGAGCCAAAACCGCCTGAGCCGCAAAAAACCGAACCCAAACCGCCAGAAAAAGCCGAAGCGTTGCCCGGCGAAAAACCAAAGCCCGAAGAGAAAAAGAAAGAAGAGAAAAAGGTGGACCCCAAAGAGTTCGCCGCGCTTCTGAACAAGCTGAAACAGGAAGCGAAGCCCGAGCCTAAAACCGCGAAAGACGCCACCAGCGCCGAAGCCAACAAAACCAAGTCCGACGCGCCGTATGATGACAGCCTGCCCATGTCGATGACGGAAAAAGACAGCATTCGCAGCCAGTTTATTCCGTGCTGGCGCATGCCAGCCGGCGCAAAAGACCCGCAAAGCCTAGCGGCCCGCATTAAAATTCAGCTGATGCCCGATGGCACCGTGCAAAGTGCAACGCTGGCGAGCGATCAGGCGGGGCGCTATGCCAGCGACACATTCTTCCGCGCCGCGGCCGATGCGGCCATGCGCGCCGTGCATCAATGCAGCCCACTCAAGGGTCTGCCGCCCGAGAAATATGGCAGCTGGCGCGAGATGGAGCTGAACTTCAACCCGCTGGATATGATGTAGCGGCGTAGCCGCGATGGGGCGAGCCCCCATACCCCTCGTTCGGCCTTCGGCCTCCGGCGCGCGCCATAAAGCGCTACGCACTGATTCTACAAATGCTTTAGAAGGAAGGAGCGAGCTGGGCGAGCCAGCCCTGAGCTAACGCGAGGGTTTCTGTCAGCAGACAAACCCGAGCAAATAAAAAATACCGCTTGAATTTTTACGGGTTCCACGACATTCGTCTAAGCCAGAAATATCCCTTCACCTGAGGACTTCCCATGCGCGCACATTTTTTGCTGACGATGCTCACCACTATTCTTGTTGCCACCGCCGCCCATGCCGAACTGAAAATTGATATCACCAAGGGCAATGTGGAGCCCATGCCCATCGCCATCACCACCCTTACGGGCAACGGTCAGGGCAGCGCCGAGGGCAACCGTATCAGCGCCGTCATTGCGGCTGACCTTGAACGTTCGGGCCTGTTTCGCCCCATCAGCAGCCAAGCATTCATCGAACAGGTGAGCAATGGCGACGCGGTGATTCGCTTTGCCGATTGGCGCCAAATCAACGCGCAAGCCGTGGTTACCGGCACCATCACCCCACTGGGTGGCGACAAGGTGCGCGTCAGCTTCCGCCTGTGGGATGCGCTGGGTGAACAGCAAATCGCCGGCAAGGAATATAATACATATGGCCGCAACTGGCGCCGTGTCGCGCACCTGATGGCCGATGAAATTTACAAACGCCTGACCGGTGAAAGCGGCTATTTTGATTCGCGCATTGTCTATGTGGCCGAATCAGGACCGGCCAAAAACCGCGTGAAGCGCCTCGCCATTATGGATCAAGACGGCGAGAACCATAAATACCTCACCGAAGGTGGGTCACTAGTGCTCACCCCGCGCTTTTCGCCCAACACGCAGGAAATTCTCTACATGTCCTATTCCGGCAATCAGCCACGTGTATTTTTGCGTGACCTGCAAACCGGACGCGAGGAAAGTCTGGGCCGTTTCAATGGCATGAGCTTCGCACCGCGCTTCAACCATGATGGTTCGCGCATGCTGATGTCCATTGCGTCCGGCGGCACCACCAGCATCTATGAAATGGATCTGCGCTCGCGTTCCATGCGTCGTCTCACCAGTTCGAACGGGGTCATCGACACCTCGCCATCCTATGCGCCTGATGGCCGCGCCATTGTGTTTAACTCTGATCGCGGCGGCAGCCAGCAGCTCTACACCATGGATGGTAACGGCGGAAACATTCAGCGCATCAGCTTTGGCACCGGAAATTACTCCACGCCCGTCTGGTCGCCACGGGGCGATCTCATCGCCTTCACCAAACAACATGGCGGCCAGTTCTATATTGGCGTCATGCGGGCCGATGGTTCGGGCGAGCGTCTGCTCACCCAAAGCTGGCTCGATGAAGGGCCAAGCTGGGCGCCCAATGGCCGCGTGCTGATTTTTGGTCGTGAATTCCCCGGCGGCAGCGGCGGCAACCGTGCGCGCCTCTATTCGGTCGATATTACCGGCTATAACCTGCGCGAAGTGATGACGCCGATTGACGCCAGTGACCCCGCCTGGAGCCCGTTATTACCAATGTAGTTTTATAAGCGCTGCGCGCGGCTCTCGCTTCGCGGCTCGCCATGGAAGGCTACGCGCGGATTACGGCAATGGTTGAAGGGTAAAAGCAGGCTGTGGCTCGCTCGCCCAACTTGTCCTTTACCTTTCAGTTGATATGGGGGGGCGTGAAGCCATAAAACTGCTGACTGTGCCAATAATGCAACAAACCCATTATTTTGTAGTGGTGCCATTTGTGCGGGTGCGAAGCCAACTTGTTTTTTTATAATCATCGTGCAATACAGCGCGGGCAAACTGTCACGGCATTTTTGGGTGGCAGACAAATAATTATTTCTTCAGGAGATTAAAAATGAAAAAGACTGCATTGGCACTGGTTTCCGCACTCCTTCTTCTCTCGGCGTGTGATTCTTCTTCTTCCAAC
>CANEUT010000183.1 GCA_947441895.1 Rickettsiales bacterium
AATCCGAATGAAGAAACGGAGATTGCCGTCAACCGCATTAAGGACATGAAAAAGCCCATTCTGCTGGCGCTGAACAAAACCGATGCCGTGACCGATAAAACCGTGCTGCTGGCGCGTGCCGAATGGTTTAACGAACGCGCCGAATGGAAACAGATTTTTATGATTTCCGCCCGCAAAGGCGACGGGGTCGATGATTTGCGCCGCGACTTGGCCGATTTAATGCCCGCCGGTCCATTGCTTTATGACCGCGACGCGCTGACCGATATGCCCATGCGCTTAGTGGCCAGCGAAATGACTCGCGAACAATGTTTCCTGAAACTGCAGGAAGAGCTGCCTTACACGCTGACGGTGGAGAACGAGAAATATGAGCAGCGCGATGATGGTTCGGTGGAAATTCACCAGAATATCATCGTGCAAAACGAGCGTCAGAAAACCATTCTCATCGGCAAAGACGGTCAAATGCTGAAAGCCATTGGCGAGCGTGCCCGCAACGAAATTGCCAAGGTGATTGGTGCGCGGTGCCATCTCTATTTGTTCGTGAAGGTGCGCGCCGACTGGAAAGATAAGCCCGACAGCTATCGCTATTTGGGGCTTGAGTTTGAGAAGAAGCAGTAAATTCTTTTGATTTGGCGCGTATTGCGCTAGAACATTGCCATGCTGCAATTTACCGATGAAGCGCTCATTCTGTCTGTCGATAAATTCGGCGATCACGATGCTATTTTGCATATTTTCACCCCCGCCCATGGTTTGTGCAAAGGGGTAGTGAAGCGCGGATTATCGAGTAAGAATCGCGCCGACATTCAGCCCGCCACGCTTGTGGAAGCCACCTGGAAAGCGCGCCTGCCGGAACATATGGGCAGCATTACGCTTGAGGCAAAACACAGTTTCGCCGCGCGGGTGATGCATGACCCACTAAAGCTTTCAGCCGTTGGCAGCGTGATGAGCCTTATCAGCTGTTCGCTGGCCGAACGTGATGCGCATGCTCATTTGTATGACCAAACCATCAGCTTTTTGCAGCATGTGGCCGCCGGGGTCGATCAGCTGTTGTGGTTGGCTGAATATGTGCGGCTGGAGCTAGCGCTGCTGGAGCAAGCCGGTTTCGGGCTTGACTTAAGCCGTTGCGCCGCCACCGGCCAAATCGATGATTTAACCTATGTCTCGCCCAAATCAGGCCGCGCTGTTAGCCGGGTGGCGGGCAGCCCCTACCACGAAAAAATGTTGGCATTGCCTGAGTTTGTGCGTGTGGACGAGCAATCACCCGATAGTATGGCCGACATTAATGATGGCGTGGCTTTAACCGGCTATTTTCTTGAATCGCGCTTGTTGCCAGCGTTGCACCGCCATTCGCCACCGCTAAGGGCCCATTTTGTTGGGTTATTGGGCCGCAAGTCCTAGACCGGTTTGGTCTAAAAGTTCACCATACTGTCACATAACTTTTCATCCCATGTGTTAGGATGAGAAGGTAAAAATAATAATCATGCCAACCACCATTAGGACTCATTTGAGCGAAACATCAACATCCGCTGATTCGACACAGCAGCCAGGCTCATCTGCCCCGCAAGGTGATCGTGATGGTGTGGCCGTCACAGAAGCTGCAGAAAATGCAGGAAGAGCGGTTAATGGCGCTGCAGCCGCCGTAGGCAGAACAGCCTCGAATATCGGTAGTGGTATTTCAGGATTTTTTACCCGCTTTGGAAATACAATGAAAAAAGATGGCATTGGCCAGGCCATCAGTGATGCATTCACTTCAATGGGCACTGGCGGTTTTATGGGGGCCATTTTAGGTGGTCTTGGCGCCATGTTCATTGGGTCCATTTTTGGCGGCGGCATGATTGGCATGATTGCCGGACTTTTAATGGTGCCGATGGGCATTTTTCTGGGCAGCCAGCAAGGCCGTGCCCCCATTGAAAATGCCGTTGCGGGTGCTATGGGCGCAACACCACGTCAAACGGGTGCAACAACAGAAAATGCTGTAAATGGCGTGCAGATGGATCCGGCGCTGGCCGAGGCCTTTAATCAGGCATTGGCGCGGAAAGCCGCTGCCGAAATTTCGCCAACCAATGCACGGTATGAGTCCACAGGAAGTGAGTCTGCCCCCATACCGCCCGTGCCGCATGACAGAGGTCGCGACTATCAATCGCCACCGCAGTCAAATGTACGGTGGAATGCGAATATCAATTATCGCTTCTAATTTTCCCGCGAATAAAGTTTACGTCAGCCTTGCATTCTGCCGCTTATCGGCTAGTTTCGCGCCCCTATGACCACACCAACCGCACAGACTGTTGAAACCGTTTCGTTCAAGGATGCCCTTGGCGAACGCTATTTGGCCTATGCGCTTTCCACCATCACCGCCCGTTCGCTGCCCGATGTGCGCGACGGGTTGAAGCCCGTTCACCGCCGCCTGCTCTATGCCATGATGCAGCTGAAGCTGGACCCGGCCAACGGCTATAAAAAATGCGCCCGCGTGGTGGGTGATGTGATTGGTAAATACCACCCGCACGGCGATACGGCGGTCTATGACACCATGGTGCGCCTGGCGCAAACCTTCAGCGTGCGCTATCCGCTGGTTGATGGGCAGGGCAACTTCGGCAGCATCGATGGTGATAATGCGGCTGCCATGCGTTACACCGAAGCCAAGCTGACCGACGCCGCCATGTTGCTGATGGAAGACATGGACAACAACACGGTGGATTTCCGCCCCACCTATGATGGCGAAGACCACGAGCCAGTGGTGATGCCGGCCGGCTTTCCCAACCTTCTGGCCAATGGTGCCGAGGGGATTGCGGTGGGCATGGCCTGCGCCATTCCGCCCCATAACATTCTGGAACTGTGTGACGCGCTGACGCATCTCATTAAACACCCCAATGCCAGCATCGATACGCTGGTGAACCATGTTCAGGGCCCTGATTTTCCAACTGGTGGCTTACTTGCCGAATCACGCGCCACGCTGGTGGATGCTTACACCAATGGCCGCGGCAGCCTTCGCGTGCGCGCCCGCTGGGTGAAGGAACCACTCAGCCACGGGCTTTACCAAGTGGTCATTACCGAAATTCCCTATCAGGTGCAAAAATCAAAGCTGATTGAAAAAATCGCCGATTTGTTCCGCGAGAAAAAGCTGCCGCTGTTGGCTAATATCCAAGATGAATCGACCGACACGGTGCGTGTGGTGCTGGAGCCAAAATCGAAAAATATTGACCCTGAGCTGCTGATGGAATCGCTTTATCGCGTCACCGATTTGGAAGTGCGTTATGGCGTGAACATGAACGTGCTGGGCGCCAATGGCATTCCGCGGGTAATGAACCTGCGCGAACTGCTGCAAGATTTTCTGGATCACCGCCACGAAGTGCTTCAGCGCAAAAGCCAGCACCGGCTCGACCAAATTAAGCGCCGTCTGGAAATTGTGGAAGGGTTCATTACCTGCTTTTTGAATTTGGATGAGGTGATTCGCATCATCCGCGAGGAAGATGAGCCTAAGCAAGAGCTGATAGCCGCGTTCGACCTCACTGATCTGCAGGCCGAATCCATCCTCAA
>CANEUT010000184.1 GCA_947441895.1 Rickettsiales bacterium
CACTTCCACCTCGCGGCCAAGATTGCTGGTCAGGTGGTCATACAGCGCGAAGGTGAGGTAGCCTTTGCCCGCGCCCATATCGACGATGCGCAGCTTTTGAGTGGCGGGCAGGGACGCAATCAGCCCATCCAGAATCTCGATATATTTATTGATCTGGCGGAATTTATCGGTCGCGTTTTTATAGACCACACCCTTGGCATCGCTAATGCCCAGCGCATGCAGATAGGCTTTGCCCACGCTATCAATCAGCCGGTGTTTGGCGCGGTCATGCGATAGTTCAGGTGCTTTCGTTTGGCTGGCGGGGTGGTGGGTGATGGTGTTTTTATTCAGGTGAACATCACCGCTCAGCGCGCATAGTTTTGCGGTGGTGAATGTCTCGCTCAGCAATTCACTAACTAGCGTCGCGCTTTCAGCGGGCGCATAGTTTTTCACTATGTCACGCGTTTGGTGATGATAGGTAAAGCTCAGCATCAGCGCCCGCTTCACCAGAATGGGGCGAATATCGACAGATTTCAAATCGCCCGCCGCGGCGATGGGTTTATTCAGCGTCAGCAACACAAACTGCGACGTGGCAACAGCATCGTTCAGCGCGGCAGTGAATTGGGTGAGGGGGGCTTGGGTCATGGTGCTGTCGTAGCTTTCTTGCCCCAGAATCGCAAGCGCGCTAACATCCCCGCATGAGCAAAGCATTCACCAAAGAAAATGATGGCGACGACGACGGCGCTCTGCCGGAAGACACCGCGCCCGCCAACGTGAAGAACTATATGACGCCCAAGGGTTTTGCCGTCCTGCAGGCCGAGCTGCGCACCCTGCTTTATGGCGAGCGGCCCAAGGTGGTGGAGGTGGTTTCCTGGGCGGCGGGCAATGGTGACCGATCAGAAAATGGCGATTATATCTATGGCAAACGTCGCCTGCGCGAGATTGACCGCCGTGTGCGCTACCTCACCAAACGGCTGGAAAGTGCCGAAGTGGTGGACCCCGCCGCTCAACAAAAGCTGAAACAGGTGTTTTTTGGCGCTACCGTCACCTATGCCCGCGAGGATGACAGCGAACATACGGTGATGCTGGTTGGGACGGATGAAGCCCACGCCGAAACAGGTAAAATCAGCTGGTTGTCGCCCGTGGCCAAAGCCTTGATGAAAGCCAAAGTGGGCGATGTGGTGCCGCTTGTTCTGCCCTCGGGCCGCGAGATGATCGAGGTGATGAAAATTCGCTATGTCGTGCCCAAAGCGTAAGCGAATTGCTAATTTCTGCCCGAAATGCTAAATGCCGCCCCCTATGACCATTGACGTTATTACATTTGGCTGCCGCCTGAACACTTACGAAAGCGAAGTGATGAAAAAGCACGCGCTTGACGCGGGGCTGGCGGACACCATTATTTTTAACACCTGCGCGGTGACCGCGCAGGCGGAAAAGCAGGCGCGTCAGGCCATTCGGCGTGCCCGCAAAAATCACCCCGAAAAGCGCATTGTGGTGACGGGCTGCGCGGCGCAAATTAACCCAACCAGTTTTGCCGAAATGGCCGAAGTTGATTTGGTACTTGGCAATAGCGAGAAGATGGATGCTGGGGGATGGATAAAGGCGAACTCAGGCGAGGCCAGAAGGCCGAGCGAGCCATCAGCCCGCGAAAGCGGCGCGCCATTGGGAGGCCAGGAGGCCGAGCAGGGCGCACATGCAAAAATTCAGGTCAACGACATTATGAGCGTGAAGGAAACGGCGTCGCATTTGGTGGCGAGTTTTGATGGTCGTGCGCGGGCCTTTGTTCAGGTGCAAAATGGATGCAACCATCGCTGCACCTTCTGCATCATTCCGTTTGGTCGCGGCAATTCGCGCAGCGTGCCCATCGGCGAAATTACCGCGCAAGTGCGGCTGCTGGTGGAAAGCGGCTACAATGAAATTGTGTTCACCGGCGTTGATATTTCAAGCTATGGCGAAGATCTCCCCGGCAACCCCACCTTGGGGCAGATGATGCGCCGCGTGCTGGCGCTGGTGCCGGAGCTGAAACGTTTGCGCATTTCTTCCATCGACGCGGTAGAGGTGGACGAAGATTTATTCCGTTTGATTGCGGAGGAGCCACGCCTGATGCCGCATTTGCATGTCAGTTTACAAGCGGGTGATGACATGGTGCTGAAACGCATGAAGCGTCGCCATTTGCGAGCCGATATTATTGCCTTCTGCGACAAGGTGCGAGCCATGCGTCCGGATATGGTTTTTGGGGCGGATATCATCGCCGGCTTCCCTACGGAGACGGATGAAATGTTCGAGAACACCCGTGCGCTGGTGGCCGAAGTGGGGCTGACCTATTTGCACGTGTTTCCGTATTCCGCGCGGGTGGGCACACCGGCGGCGCGCATGCCGCAAGTGCCGCTGGCCGTTCGCAAGCAACGCGCGGGCATGCTGCGTGCCGAGGGTGATAAGCAGCTGGAAAAATATCTGGCCGATCAGGTGGGAAAAACTCTGCGCGTGATTGTGGAGCAAGATGGTTTCAGCGGCCACAGCGAAGGCTTCGCGCCCGTGAAGTTGAACGAGAAAGCGTTAGCGGGCAGCTTGGTGAATGTGACCATTCAAAAAGCAGATGGGAAGTGGTGCTATGCCGGGTAGAGTAACACAAATAACCTCTCCCACCGGGAGAGGTCGGCGAGGTACGAGACGGGTGAGGGCATGGATGTGCGGCGCGATGCCCTCGCCCGAAACTCACTGCGTGGGTTTCGACCTCTCCCGGTGGGAGAGGTAACGTTTATGAACTGGTTCTCAAAACTCTCTGCCGGTTTGAAGAAAACCACGGAATCGCTCGGGGCGGTGCTCACCAAACGCAAGCTCGATGCCGCGTCGCTGGAAGAGCTTGAAGAATCGCTAATTCTTTCGGACATGGGCACCAAAGCGGCCATGGAAATCATCGCCGAACTTTCGAAAGACCGGTTCGACAAAGACATTGGCGAGGATGAGCTGAAAGAGCTGCTGGCAGGGCTTATTGCGAAGCGTCTTGCGGTGGCGGAAAGCCAAGAAATGTTTCACGTGAAACAACCTTCGGTTGTGCTGGTGGTGGGGGTGAACGGCAACGGCAAAACCACTACCATCGGCAAACTGGCCTATCGTTACCAGAATGAGGGCAAAAAAGTGATGCTGGTGGCGGCCGACACCTTCCGCGCGGCGGCGGTGGAGCAGCTTCAGCGCTGGAGCGAGCGGGCGGGTTGCGGCTTCGTGCGCGGTGCTGACCAGTCCGACCCCGCATCGGTCGCTTATGCGGGGGTGGAGAAGGCGCTGGCCGAGGGGGTGGATGTGGTGTTTATCGACACGGCTGGCCGCTTGCACACCAAAGATAACCTGATGGCGGAGCTGGCAAAAATC
This sequence comes from Rickettsiales bacterium, assembly GCA_947441895.1. Taxonomy (GTDB): domain Bacteria; phylum Pseudomonadota; class Alphaproteobacteria; order Rickettsiales; family UBA3002; genus QFOX01. Next base: position 3,349 of record CANEUT010000184.1, read on the forward strand.
CGCAAAGTGATTGCGAAGTTAATTCCTGATGCGCCGCACGCGGTGATTCAGGTGTTGGATGCCACCACCGGCCAAAACGCACTGGCGCAGGTGAAGGCGTTTGGCGAGGTGGC
>CANEUT010000185.1 GCA_947441895.1 Rickettsiales bacterium
CTTTCCGCGGACGATAAAGTGGCATTCATTCGCATGCTGGCCGAAGCAGGGCTGACGCGCATTGAAGCGGGCAGCTTTGTGCACCCCAAAGTGCTGGCCATGGCCAATAGCGGCGAGGTGGCTGATTTGCTTGCGCCGGTAGAACATGATTTTCCGCAGGTTATTTTTTCGTATCTGGTGCCGAACCTAAGGGGGCTGGAACGCGCAAAGCTGGCACGCGCAAAAGAGGTCGCCATTTTTCTGGCGCTATCGGAGCAGTTTTCCAGAGCCAACATCAACCAAACTGTGGATGAGGCATTTTCCAACATTGCTACTGTCATCGCAGAAGCCAATGCATGTGGCATGCGCGTGCGCGGCTATGTTTCCAACCTGTTTGGTTATGATGATTTGCCATTTTCGCCACAACTGGTGGCTGCGCGCAGCAAGCAATTGCTGGATATGGGGTGTTTTGAAGTATCGCTGGGTGACACCACGGGCATTGGAAAGCCCGAGCTGGTAGAGCAGGTGATAGAAGCGCTGAATGCTGCCAAAGTGCCGCTTTCACGCGTCGCCATGCATTTTCATGATACGTTTGGCAATGCCATTGCCAATGTGGCTGCATCGTATGCGCTGGGCATTCGCATTTTTGATGCGGCGACGGGCGGCCTCGGCGGCTGCCCCTATGCCAATAGCCCCAAAGGCAATTTGCCCATGGAAGATTTGGTGCAGTGGTGCCAACAAAACAATTTGAGTTGCGATGTGGCAGCAGTTGAGCATTTGCAAAGGGCTGCCGCATTTATTCGCAATAAATTAGCCTAGCATGAAACAGGAACTTAAATTAGCCTAGCATGAAACAGGAACTTGTAGAATGCGCGTTGCTAGGCTACCGCTAAACCATAACTTATCGTGTAAGGTATTGTCATGACTGCACCTGCCGCCACCGTTGGTTCATTTTTGTTTGATTATTTGCACCGCTTGGGTGTGACCCATGTATTTGGCATTCCCGGCGACTTTGCGTTGCCCACGTTCCGGTGGATGGAAGCATCGCCACTGAAGGTGATTACCATGACGCATGAGCCAAGCGTTGGCTTCGCGGCCGATGCTTATGCGCGCCTGAACGGATTGGGTGTGGCATGTGTTACCTATTGCGTGGGTGGTTTGAACATGCTGAATTCGGTGGCGTGCGCCTATGCTGAGAAATCACCCTTGCTGGTGATTTCGGGCGGCCCATCGCCCAAAGATCGCACCAAAGATGTGCTGATGCACCATAAGGTACGCACGTTCGATACGCAGCGTCGCATTTTTGAAGAAGTGACCTGTGCTACTGCCGTGCTGCTTGATCCGGAAACGGCCGCGCAGGAAATTATGCGCGTGGTGGAAACCATGCTGGAACAATCGCGCCCGGGCTATATTGAGGTGCCGTTCGACGTGGTGGATATGCCCATTCCGTTTGTGCCCGCCATTCGCAATCGCCCCGCTGCTGAAAGCGATCAGGAGAACCTGGCAGCCATGTTAGAAGATGCGGTGGAAGCCATCAGCAAAGCTAAGCAACCCGTGATTATTGCCGATATTGAATTGCACCGTCATGGGCTGGTGGATCAGGCGTTGGCGCTGGCATCGAAATTTAATATTCCAGTCGCTTCCACCTTGCTTTCCAAATCCATCATCAGCGAAACACATCCGCTGTTCATTGGCGTTTATTCCGGCCCGCTTTCCGATGAAGCGGTGCAAAAATATGTCGAGAATTCGGACTGCCTCATCATGCTCGGCGCATTCATCACCGATGTGTGGTTCGGGTTTATGAGCACCAGCGAAAAACTGGCGCGCAAAAACACGCTGGTGGCGACCACCGAAAAAATGCAGCTGGGTGGACGTACCTATGAGCATGTGGTGCTGAAAGAGTTTTTGGAGCGCTTGCTGCATGCCCCCATTACGCCACGCACCGTGAACAGCTTGCCACAGCCCGCGCCTGAGCCGCAGCCGTTGACTGAGGCCGAGCTTAACAATGGTATTACCATTGAAAATTTCTTCCGCATTCTGGGGTTATATGTGGGTGAAAACAGCATCATTACCTGCGATACGGGCGATTCGCTTTTTGGTGCCATGAAGCTGCGCACCAAAACAGCCACCAACTTTTTGGCCGATGCCTATTACCTTTCCATGGGGTTTGGCGTGCCAGCGGCCATTGGTGCCATGGCGGCGCGGCCGAATAGTCGCGTGCTGACCGTGGTGGGTGATGGCGCCTTCCAAATGACGGGCATTGAACTTTCAACCGCCGCCAAGTTCGGCATGAAACCGATTGTGTTTGTACTCAATAACGATGGCTATGGCACACAACGCTTTATTCTTGATGGCCCATTCAACGAAATTCTTCGTTGGAACTACACCAAGTTGACCGAGCTTTTTGGTGTGGGCGTCAGCACCAAAGTAACCACGAATGGTGAACTGGAAGCGGCCCTCAAATCGGCGGTTGCGGGCGATGAGCTAACCCTCATCGAGGTTATTCTGCCGCGTAATGATTCAAGCCCAAGCCTGCGCCGGGTGGGTGAGGAGCTTGGTCGCCTGCGTGATAAAAATAAACGCACTGAAAACGTTTAATTAGACCCCTGAATCGCTCCGCGCGGTTCGTCTTCCACGGAGTAATGGTATGGTCATGCATTGGCTAGGTAAGCTTTATATTCAGGTGCTAGTTGGCATTGCGCTTGGCATTATTCTGGCGCTGTTCGAGCCTGAAATAGCGGTGGCTATGAAGCCGCTGGGCGATGGGTTCGTGAAGCTGATTAAAATGCTCATTACCCCTATTATTTTCTGCACGGTGGTGACGGGTATTGCCCATGTGGGTGATATTAAACGCGCAGGAAAGCTTGGCCTTAAGGCGCTTATTTATTTTGAGGTGATTACCACGCTGGCGCTTATCGCGGGCTTGGCGCTTGGCAATATTACACAGCTGGGTGCCGGCATGCATGTGGATGTATCGTCGCTGGATGCCAGCGCCTTGAAAGCCTATGGCGGTGACCATGGCGTAGTGGCCCATAGCACGGCTGATTTCTTTATGAATCTGGTGCCATCCACCTTTTTTAGTGGCGTGGTGAATGGTGATTTGCTGCAAACCCTGACGGTGGCGATTCTTTTTTCATGGGCATTGATGGGTATTAAAAAAAATCACCGTGAACCGCTGATTGCCATGGTTGAGTCAGTCTCGGAAGTGTTTTTCAAAATTGTTGAAATTATTATGCACTTAGCGCCCATCGGCGCATTCGGCGCCATTGCCTATACTATCGGTAAATTCGGTGCCAGCAGTTTGGAAGAACTGGCGGGGTTCGTGGGCATCTTCTTTGCCGCTTGCATTGGGTTTGTGCTGTTGGTGCTTGGCCCCATTTTGCGTCTGGCAACCGGCCTCAACGTGTTTGCACTACTTCGCTATATTCGTGAAGAGCTGATGATTGTGCTTGGCACTTCATCA
>CANEUT010000186.1 GCA_947441895.1 Rickettsiales bacterium
ACGAAACTCACCAGAATCCACAAAATTTGTGCCACCATGGATGGCAGATTCCACTGCGTTATAAGCGATACGGCAATGCCCGCCGTGCCCATAATATTCATCCAATAATAACGCGCATCACGATCGGTAAGCCTGCCCGTGGTCAGCAACCCATAAGACACCAGCACAATGGCCACGCCCATTAGCCCAATGGCGCTGGCATAAGGTGCAATCATTTCCATTAGGCGGCTTCGCCACTGGCTTTTTGCTGCTCTTCTTCCAGCAGCTTGGTGGCTTTGGGCGACAGCTGAATGTTCAGCTCACGCAGCGCCTTGTGGTCTACCACGTTCGGTGCCTGCATCAGCAAATCTTGCGCTTGCTGGTTCATAGGGAAACAGATTACCTCGCGAATATTCGGCTCATTCGCCAGCAGCATCACCATGCGGTCAACCCCGGGGGCCAGGCCGCCATGCGGCGGTGCGCCGTAATGGAAAGAGTTGAACAGCGCCGCAAACCGGTTTTCTACATCGGCACGGGTATAGCCCGCAATCTCGAACGCTTTCACCATAATCTCGGGCTTATGGTTACGAATCGCACCGCTTGAAAGCTCCACCCCGTTGCACACAATGTCATATTGGAAGGCTTTGATGGCCAAAAGCTCTTCGTTGCTTTTGGCGTTCTGCAGGGCCTCAAGGCCCCCTTGCGGCATGCTGAATGGGTTATGCGAGAAGTCGATTTTCTTCTCATCCTCGTTCCACTCGAAATACGGAAAATCGACCACCCAGCAGAATTTGAAGACGCCTTGTTCGATCAGGTTCAGCTGCTCTGCTAGCTTAGTACGAGCTTTGCCAGCAAACGTTTGGGCTTGTTGCTTTTGGTCACAAACAAAGAAAATTACATCGTTTGTAGTGACGTTAAATTTTTCTACTGCTGAACTAAGAAATTCTGAAGAAAACAATTTTGCAACTTTGCCAGTAGCAATCAGTTCGTTGTTTAGCCCGTAACGGGGCAACCCACTAAGGTCTTGAATTGCATCTGCGACATCCTGTTTGACATCATCAATCCCAGATTCAAATTTAACATAGGCAAGTCCTTTTGCACCTTCTGAGATGGCCCATTCTTCTAGTTTATCAAAGAAAGACCTCGGCTTGCTTGCAATATTTTTGACATGGATAGCCCTCAGAATGCCGCCTTCTTCAATAATCTTATTAAACACCTTAAATACCGTAGGATTACTCTTATATTCTTCAGTCAAATCTTGAATTTCTAGCGGGTTGCGCAGGTCTGGCTTGTCGGAACCATATTTGCGCATCGCCTCATCATAGCTGATGCGCGGAAATGGATAGTCGGTCACTTTTTTATCACCAAATTCGGTGAACAAACCGTGCAGCACCGGTTCAATCGCGGCGAACACATCTTCCTGCGTCACAAAGCTCATTTCAATATCGAGCTGATAGAATTCACCGGGGCTGCGATCAGCCCGCGCATCTTCATCGCGAAAGCACGGGGCGATTTGGAAATAGCGGTCAAAGCCGCTCACCATCAGCAGTTGCTTGAACATTTGCGGCGCTTGCGGCAGCGCATAGAATTTGCCCGGATGGACACGGCTGGGCACCAAATAATCGCGCGCGCCTTCGGGCGAGCTGGCGGTCAAAATCGGCGTTTGATATTCAAGGAAGCCTTGTGCTGTCATGCGGTTGCGAAGGCTGGAAATGACCTTACTGCGGAGCACAATGTTGGCGTGCAATTTCTCGCGACGCAGATCGAGGAAGCGATAGGTAAGCCGCGTGGCCTCGGGATACTCTGATTCGACGCTCACCGGCATTGGTAGTGGGTCAGCCTTGGATTCAATCTTGTAGCCTCTAATAAAAACTTCTATTTCACCCGTTTCGATGTTGGGATTTATGAGACCATCCGCTCTCTTTTCTACAATTCCCTCAACTGTAATAACACTCTCTAGAGGCAACTTAGACAACTCTATCCAGTCAGAACCATATGGCTCAATAGGCTCATTCCCATCTACAACTTGAACTGTAGTTTTCACAAGCTGCGTTATTCCATAATGATCTCTAAGATCGATAAAAAGCACACCGCCATGGTCGCGCACGCGATGCACCCAGCCCGAGAGGCGAACTTCTTGCCCCGCATCGGCGGCGCGAAGATCGTTACAAGTGTGCGTACGGTACGGATGCATGGCAGTATTCCTTATCATTTTGAATGGATGTGATATAACCGAGCGCATGGAAAATGCAAAAGATTTACTGGTTAAAACCGGCAAACTGCGCCTGAAAGTGACGCCAAAGGCCAAAACTGAGGGAATTGGCGGGCTGGAAACCGATGCCGAGGGTGCCGTTTACCTGCCCATTAAGGTGCGCGCCGTGCCGGAAGACGGTAAGGCTAACACCGCCGTCATCGCGCTGATTGCCAAACAGTTTGGTGTTCCCAAATCGCGGCTTGAAATTCAGCGCGGCGCCACCTCGCGCTATAAAGTGATTGCGTACCGCGCCTAGTAGTCTAAACACACAATATGACCACACGCATTATCACCACATCCGTTGATCTCGCCCAGTTCTGCGCCAGCTTTGGCGATGAGAAATTCATCACCGTCGACACCGAATTCATCCGCGAGCGCACCTATTTTCCGCAGCTATGCCTCATGCAGGTGGGCACCAGCAAAGAGGCCGTGGCCATTGACCCCATCGCCGCGCCGGAGATGGATTTAACCCCGCTTTATGACGCATTCGCCAACGAGAATTTGGTGAAAGTGTTCCACGCGGCCAAGCAGGATATCGAAATTTTTGTGCATGATTCCGGCCGCGTTCCCTTCCCGCTTTATGACACGCAAATTGCCGCCATGGTGTGCGGCTATGGCGAATCGATCAGCTATGAAAATCTGGTGCGCGATCTGGTGGGTGCCACGCTTGATAAAGCAAGCCGCTTCACCGATTGGGCGCGCCGGCCCTTGAGCGATCGCCAGCTAGTTTACGCGCTCGATGACGTGATTCACCTGCGCGTGATTTACGAAAAGTTACAGGAAAAAATTGCTACGCAAAACCGCGCCGGCTGGATTGAGCAAGAAATGCTCTCGCTGGCCGATATTACGCATTACCGTGTGGATGGTGATCGCGCATGGCTGCGGCTGAAAATGAAAACACGCTCGCCACTGATGCTGCAAATTCTGCGTGCCGCCGCGCGTTGGCGCGAGGAAATGGCCGCCAAGCGCAACGTGCCGCGTGGACGCATTTTGAAAGACGAATGGGTGGTACAGGTGGCCACCCAAATGCCCGAAACGGTGGAAGATTTGCTGGAAGTACGCGGCCTTAACGGCCAGCTCTCGAAAGAGATGATGAGCTCACTGGTTGATGCCATGAACGAAGCACGCCTTGCACCGAAGGAAAGTTTTCCCGCCGCGCCAGAGCGCGAAAAGCCGCTGC
>CANEUT010000187.1 GCA_947441895.1 Rickettsiales bacterium
ATTAATGTGATTTATGATTTAAATAGGCGAGTTATTTTTAGATAGCTCGCGTTTAGATTGTATTAACTAGATTAATATTCAGAAGCTTGATTATTTTCACAAGGTAGAGGCATCTTTCAATAGAAATACAACCCAGAGGTTTAAATCGATGCTAGCAAAACGCAAACTATCCCCCTCTCATGAATGTATTGCCGATGAAAAACAGGGCAGCCTTTGCTTCAGCCTGCCCACCCACCTGACCATTGAAACAGCCGATGCTGAAACAATGTAAAAAAATACGGGAGGCTTTATGAACATGCAGGCAGCGCCGATTTTTTCATCTGTCACCGATGAGCCATTGGAACATGAGGCATGGGTGATGGCCCGTGCCGGTGGGGTGGCCCTTGAAATGCTCACCCAAATGCTGCCCGAATCGGCCAGTCAGGTGGAAAAAGCCAGCCACGATTTGACCCATCAATTTAAAACTATTGCGCACAGTGCCAGTGCCCAAAGCGAGATGATGCAAGCCTTGATTGCCACCATCGGTGCCATTCAGGTGGAAGAAAAGAAAGTCACGCTCGACGAGTTCATTGCTCTATTCAGTAAAACGCTGGATGATTCCATTTCTAAAATACTGTTTGTATCGAAGAAGGCGGTGTCGATGGTGTATAGCATGAGCGATGCCATTCAGAATTTGCGCGAGATTGAAAAATTTTCACAGAAAATTCAGGCCATCACCAAACAATCAAACCTTCTGGCATTTAACGCAATGATTGAATCGGCGCGCGCAGGGAACGCGGTTCGGGGCTTTAGTGTGGTGGCAAATGAAATGAAGATACTCTCGGGTGAAATTGCGGGCCTATCTGAGGAAATGCGCAGGCGAACGCAGGTTATCATGACACGTGTCACCGAAGGATTTGATATGCTGCAGGAAGTGGCAACGATTGATATGAATGATCATATGATGGTCAAAGATCGCCTGGATGTTTTGTTGCAAGGGCTGGTGCGCCAAAGCGATGAATCTCGTAAAGTCATTGCAGCATCGGCCACCACGTCGAGTCAAATGTCGCAAGCGATTGATGACATGGTAATGAATCTGCAGTTTCAGGATCGTAACAGTCAGGTGACGGAAAACGCCGTCGATATTATTCGCCAATGTATGCTCATGTTGCATGCCATTGAGCACAAGGCGGAAGGCGAAGCAGTTGCGGATCATCCTGCCAACCTTGATCGGGTGCAAAAAGGGGTGGAGTCTATTCTTGCGGTCATTAAATTGGGTGATATTCGCAGACGTTACAGCATGTTGCTGCAAAAGCATGGATTGGCGCCGTCGGTAGCGCTTGAAATAGTTGAGCCGCCAGCATCTGTTGAACTTTTTTAGGATAGCGCCATGGAAATTTCCCACCATCTCGAACAGGATGACCATCATTTCCGTCTCAGCGGAAATTTTACCTTTAGCGATCACAGTGGATTCCGTGAGGTGCTGAATGCCATTAGCGAGGCGGGGGCAATGCGGGTGACATTTAACATGGCGCAGCTTAACTTTGTTGATTCAGCAGCCCTGGGCATGTTGCTTCTGGCACGCGAAGCATCGGAAAAGCATCGCAAGCATTTGGTGCTGCGCGGGGCCAAGGGGCAGGTGAAAAAAATGTTCGACATGGCACGTTTTGGCGCCATGTTCACCATGGAGTAGTTGAGATAAGCACTTAGACCTTCCACAAGAAACAAAATCCATCGGCGGGTGGGCGAAGGAAAGGGTTGCGGGCGCAACCAAAGACGCGCCCTGCGCTTTTATTCGTATTGATAATCAGCAGCTTAGAAAAACTATTCATGGTATCTATATGCACGGATTCATGATACTTATCTTATGTTCCTTATATTCTATTGGATTGTATAGGGCGATATAAGCCTGTTTGCGGTGTTGCCGCAGTTTGGATTTGCGATGCATGAGAAGAAAAACACTATCCTTGTGGTAGATGATGAGCCGCAGATTCAGAAGATGCTGGGCATTTTGCTGGATGTGGGGAATTACAAAATTCTCGAGAGTTTAACCGGTAAGCAGGCCATTCGCATGGCCGCATCCACCAAACCTGACCTGATACTGCTGGATCTGGGCTTACCGGACATGAACGGCAAAGAGGTCATCACCGCCATTCGTGAATGGTCTCAAGTGCCCATGATTGTGCTGTCGGCCTGTACGCTCGATGAAGAAATCATCGCGGCGCTTGATATGGGTGCCAATGATTATGTCACCAAACCATTTAATGTTGATGTGTTGCTGGCGCGGATAAATGCGAGCCTGCGCAGCAGCGCAGTGCGTGAGACGGGCGAATCGGAATTGTGCAATGGCTTTATTCGTATGGATTTGGTGCGGCATGAGGTGTTTTTGAATGACGTGCTGACGCCGTTTACGCCGAAGGAATATGATCTGCTGCGTTATTTTATGGTCAATCGCGGCAAAATGCTCACCCACAAAGAAATACTCAAAACCGTGTGGGGTGCCGCGCACACAGAAGACACCACCTACCTGCGCGTTTACATTGGCCAAATACGCGAAAAGATTGAGGCTGATTCAGGGTGTCCATTGTTTATTACCACCGAGCCTGGCATTGGCTACCGGATGGAAACATTCCCATCCGGCCTTCGCAACGCGGCTTAAAGCGGCGGCAGATTCGTTCTGCGGCCAGTGATGATGCTGTAGAGAAGGCTTGCAATAAAAAGCAGCACAAAAATTCCGGCGAGGAATTTTGCAATGTCCGCGAAGTCAGAAGCTAATCCGCCGAATCCGAAAATGGCGGCAAGCACGGCCAGAATAAAAAACGTGATGACATAATTCAGCATGGTCATTCTCCTTTTATCGGTTGTGATTATTTCCAGACAGGTTTGCCCAGATTAATGTCTTGCTGCTTGGTAAGGCCACCGGTTGCAGCGCCCACTGCGCCACCCAGAATGGCACCTGTCACTGGGCTTCCACCAAGAACAGCGCCGCCAACAGCACCTGCACCGGCACCAAGGGCACCGCCGCTAAGTGCGCGGTCACCCGCATTGTCGCCACAGGCAGTCAGTAATGTGAGTGCGGTGATGATCACCGCAGCAGTGTTAAAATATTTCATTGAATGCTCCTTGGGTATGGGGTTAATGCCCACACCCTAGGGAGGTTGTTACAAAGTTATTGCAGGTGAAATTGGATGATGCGTAAGGGGCGTATAAGGGAAAAATATTTATGCCGCCGCTGAGGGTTTTATCGTCAAATGTTTAATGAGCACAGCCTGCAGCTCATGCGGATTAAAGGGCTTGGGAATGTAATCATCCATGCCGGCGATAAGGCATCGGTCGCGGTCACCTTTTAAGGCGTGTGCCGTCATGGCGATGATGGGTACGCGCTTGCTGGCGTTTGTTTTTTCAACGCCACGAATGA
>CANEUT010000188.1 GCA_947441895.1 Rickettsiales bacterium
ATCTGGTTTCAGCGCCCGCAACATGTGGGCCATGGTAAAGCGCCGTTCTACTGTGCCAGCAGGCGCAAGCATGCTGAAGCTGTGCAGGCTGTCACTTGCTACATGTTCCAGTGTGGCTGAATGATGAATGATGGGCGAATACTGCGTGGCGTTCGCTTCCGCATGCACTAAATTCGCTGGAGAAGTTCCGTAAATGCCGTGGGGTGATGATGTCATGCATACGCCCTATGGCAAAATGTGCGGCGGCGTGGGCGGAATAAATTGGCGCACCCAAAAGGAGTCGAACCTCTAACCTCTTGATTCGTAGTCAAGTGCTCTATCCAGTTGAGCTATGGGTGCGCGTTCCCTGCAAAGGGAGCGGCAACCTAACCAAATCATCCTCGATGTGCAAGCAGCTTTTTACATGCTGGGCCTTGCGCGGGTTTTGTGTGCGTGCTAGCACAGGCGCATGCACAGTTTTTTTCGTCCCATTTTTGTTGTTTTGGCCCTTTTTGTTGTGGGTTTTGGCCCCATGCATGCAGCGGCAGAATTAGCCGCCGAAACTTCTAAGCCGCTGGTGATTATTCGTTTTAATCAGGGGCGTGTTTATTATGACAAACAGCTTTTTGCAGCGGTTTCTAAAGCGGTTGCCATTAAGCCAGAGGTCATTTTTAACATTATTTCCTATGCACCCGTCACGGGTGATCCAGAAATCGACGCTAAATGGCAGGCCACGGCCAGCCGCGATACGCAGGCGGTCATCGCCAGCATGCAGAATATGGGTATTCCCATGAGCCGTATTCAAGTCACCGGTCAGCAAGACCCAAGCTTGAAATATGATGAAACGCACATTTTTGTGCGTTAGTTTTTGACTGCTCCGCGAGATTGCCTATTGGCAACCGTTACGCGCAGCTTTGCATCGTTCTATTGTCTGTAGAGTTGGCGCGTAGCCGCAGGCGAGCCGTGAGCGAATGCGAACGTGAAAACGCGCGTGCGCGCAAAAACAACTAGCCTTGGCGGGCTTTCATGCGTGGATTTTGCTTATTGATGACGTAAATGCGGCCCTTACGACGAACAACGCGGCAGTTTTTGTCGCGTTTTTTGGCGGATTTAAGTGAGCTAAGTACTTTCATGGCATACGTCCTAATAGATAGAAGAGGGCGCTTATTAGCCCGCGGCCCGTGGCCTGTCAACCCTTAAAAATACGACTGATACCATGGGTGGTTTTATTCCAGTAATGGGGGGCCACCACCAGCTGATAAAGCGCGCGAGCAGCCGCCACCGAATGCAGCAGCCAATAAAGAGGATAAGCGGCCATGGCAAGGCCCATCGACTGCCAACCTTCAAGGCGAATCGTGGCGCGGGCATATATCCAGTGGCTTAGCATGCCACCGACAAAAGAAATAAAACAAAGACTGACCATAAGGGGTGACAGATGGGTGGGTAGCAGGCCCGTCAATGAGAAGGCGAAGATCACCCAAAAAAGCGGTGCCAGTAAAAAAGTAAGGGCAGGTGCGCCTACAAAAAACTGAAAACCATAATAACCAGCTTTTCCAAGCCGTTTTTTAAGTTCGCCGGTGTCACGCGTAAAAACCAACCAGGTTTGAATATAGCCCTTAATCCAGCGTGTGCGTTGGCTCATCCAATTGCGCAGGGTGATGGGTGCTTCTTCCAGCGTTAATGAAGGTAAAACACGTGTTTCAAAGCCAAAATAAGCCAAACGAATGCCCAAATCAGCATCTTCGGTCACGTTAAATGCGTCCCACCCGCCCACAGTGCGCAGCGCCTCTGCCCGCAAATGGTTGCTGGTGCCCCCCAGCGGAATAGGCAGTTTTATGCGCTGGAGTGCTGGCAAAAGCAAATTGAAGAGCGAGCTATATTCAATTGAAAAAAGCTGCGTAAGCAGGTTTTCCTGTCGATTATAATAATTCAGCGGCGCTTGCAGGCATGCAACGTTTGTGGAGGTGGCTTGGAACATGGCCACCGCGCGTTTTAATTGGTCGGGCGCAGGCGCATCTTCGGCATCAAAAATAACAACAAACTCTCCGCGAATATGAGGAATGGCCATATTGCAGGCTTTGGGCTTGGTGCGTGGCTGCGACGGCGGAACATGAATGATTTCCATCATTTGCGGCGGTTGAAGTTCCTTCAATGCCTCGATAGTGGCCATGTCATCGGCCTCACAAATGAGTTTTATGTCGAGTTTCTCATGCGGGTAATCAAGCGCGTTTAAATGCGCTATTAATCGCTCTAAAACAGCGGATGATTCCTGATAAAGCGGCAGCAAAATAGTATAAATAGTTAAGGCGGCGTTATCGAGTGTTGCAACGGTTTCTTTAAAAGATGCTTCATTTTTTTGCTGCTCCATCAGTCCCTTTTTTCCTTGGTGATAAAGCATCATTTTAAGTGCTAGCGTGGCAAGATAAAAAATATTGCAGGCCACTAATAATCCATGCCATGCCGCGCCTGAGTCGAATGTAAAAACTGCGCCTAATGCCAATGCCAAAAATACAAAACCACGCCGCTGGCTGCGCAATAAAATGCGATCGGCGCTGAGATGGCGGTGTTGCCTGCGAAGGTGGAGGGTGGCATGGCGTGTGGACGCAAGGCTGGCAACTGAAGCGTGGTAAGCCGCCAAATCACGCGGTGAAGTAACCACCATGGTGATCGGCTGCAAATGATAGGCGGCGGCAAATATTTTTAATTCATCGCTGGGTTGTGACGTAGCAATCACCAAACCATTCTTGCTGCGGGCAAACGGCACGTAGTGATGGCGAATATAATGTTCACGTTCACGCGGTAAAAACAGTGATGCATTGGGCACGTGTGCATCAAACTCTACATATTCAAGCCCCCATTGTGCGGCCAGGGCCTTGGCCAGCGCCCGATCATCAATATGATTATAGGCGCGCAAATAATGGCCCAATCGTCCACGCGCATGGGAGGCCTCATGTTCAAGTGTTTCGCGTGTGATGGCGCCTTGCGTCACCAACACGTCACCAAGGCGTGTATGTTTTTGGGTCATCAGAATTTCTGCGCAAAACCGACGGACGCGCCGTATCCATCGCCAGTTTGCCTGCCCCACACATGATTGGCAAGGCTTATGCTGAAGCTGCGGGTCGCGGTGAATTGATAGTTGGCCGCCAATTCTAATTTCACCAGGTCATAATCCAGGTCACCATTTTGACTGAAGCGTTGGTCGTTCATTTTCGTTGCAAAAGTGGCGCGAATAGCGGGAATAATATGCCAGTTATCATCAATACCTAGTCCCACCATGGCATCGGCATGATATTGATCGTTCAACTGTCCATTGCGTACACGATAGCCAATCTTCAGATCCAAATAATCACGATTGCTG
>CANEUT010000189.1 GCA_947441895.1 Rickettsiales bacterium
ACACCAGCCAACGCATATTCATCGAACGTCAGGGTCGTATTCACCTCACCGACATTACCTTCACCGACGAGCAACATCTCATTGGCGTGGTGCAGCGCATTGTCAGCCGAGTTGGCCGCCGCATTGATGAGCTAAACCCCATGGTCGATGCGCGCATGCCCGATGGTTCGCGTTTCAACGCCATCATTCCACCCCTCGCGCTCGATGGCTGCCTGGTTTCCATTCGTAAATTCAAAAAAAATAAAATGCCGCTTTCCGCCTATGTCAATTTAGGGTCGATGAGCGCGCAAATGGCCCACTTTCTTGAGCTGTGCGGCAGCATTCGCCTCAACATCATCATCTCGGGCGGCACGGGTTCGGGGAAAACCACGCTATTGAATGCACTTTCTGGCCATATCGATGCCGGTGAGCGCATTGTGACGATTGAAGACGCCGCCGAATTGCAACTGCATCAACCGCACGTGCTGCGACTTGAAACACGGCCCATGAGCACTGAGGGTAAAGGCGAAGTGACCCAGCGCGCCCTTTTAAAAAACGCCCTGCGCATGCGGCCTGACCGCATTATTCTGGGTGAGATGCGCGGCGAAGAAGTCATCGATGTGCTTTCCGCCATGAATACCGGCCATGATGGTTCCATGGCCACCATTCACGCCAACAGCCCCCGTGATTGTTTAACGCGTATGGAGAATTTAGTGGCCATGTCGTCCGTCAGCATCAATGCCGAATCGGTGCGCCAGCAAATTGCCAGCGCCATCAACCTCATTGTGCAAATCGAACGCATGAACGATGGCAAACGCCGCATCACTCAAATCGAAGAAATCGTCGGCATGGAATCGGGTCGCGTCACCAGCCAAACGTTATTCAAGTTTCAGGTGAAGAGCCGTCAGGTGACGGGTGAGTTGAAAGGTGACTATATCGCCACAACTATTAAGCCTCATTTCCTGCCTCAGGCCGAATATTTTGGCAAAACCGACGAGATTCTTGCATGCTTGGCCACACCTACCTAAAATAACGCCTTATGAGCGTTTTACTTGCAGCATTGGCCATTGGCATTATCAGTTACATCGGCTTCGTGCTGATGTTCCCCAAAGCCATTCCAGAAGATTCAAGCGATTATGTGCGCACCGCGCTCGACCGTTTGTACGAAGAAAACCGCACCGCAGAAAACGAACAGCTCGCTGTCATGCGCGATCAACTGCGCGAACAAACCGGCATTGTGCGCACTGTTCTGGGCCTGCCCTTCATGCAACCGCTTTACGAAGCAGGTCTGCAAGCTGGCTATTATAACAAGCTGGATAAGCTGGTGATGCTTATGTTTATCAGCTTCGGCATCAGCCTGGTGGGTTTGCAAATGCTGGGCTTGGGGCTGACCGGCGTTTTGTTGGCCGTGGTACTTGGCTATTACATTCCTTACAAAAACTGCTTGGGTAAAATACGTAAGCGCAACAAACAATTCATCGACCAATTCCCCGATGCGCTCGACACGATTGTGCGTTCGGTGCGTTCGGGCTTTCCGCTTTCGGTGGCGTTGCAAATGTTGGCCGAGAACACTGAAGACCCGGTGCGCAGCGAGTTTCGCCAAGTGGCCGATGAAATTGCATTGGGCCGCAATCTCAACCAGGCCCTCGCGCGTCTTGCTACCCGCATTAACGAGCCCGATGTCCGTTTCTTCACCGTCGTGCTTTCGGTGCAGCAAGAAACCGGTGGCAACCTCGCCGAAGTTGTTGGGAATCTTTCGAATGTTATTCGAAAACGCAAGCAGTTACGCCATAAAATTCAGGCGCTCACCTCAGAAGGTCGCACTACTGGGTGGGTACTTGGCCTGCTTCCGGTATTTGTATTTTTTGCACTTTATTTCATGCAGCCAGGCTATTTACAGCCATTCTTTACTGACCCCATGGGTCATATTCTTTTAGGCAGCGCCGTGGGTCTTATGACCATGTGCTTCTTCGTGGTACGCAGTATGATCAACGTGGATATATAGGCGCATGCAAATCATCTTCGCATTGCTGGTAGGTGTTATTGTGTTCTGTGGCTATTTGCTGTTCGACCATGCCATCATTCGAAAGAAGCAGCGCGAAAGCCAGCGCATACGCCTGGCCCCCGACGGCTCGCCCATGCGCGAGGATTATGACGATGCCCCCATTGGCCTGAACGACGAACCCTCGACCCGTGCCCGCACCATGGCCGCCATTTTACGGGGTCTTGGCGTCACGGTTGATGATTCCATTCGCACGCTGGAACCACGGTTTGCGCAAGCGGGCATTACGTCGCCCGATGCGCCGATTTACTATCTTTTCTTCCAGCGCATTGTGTCGCTTGGCCTGCTTGCTCTGGCCCTTATTTTATTGCTCAACCACGCCGAGGGCATGGATAAACTGCTGTTGCGCTTTATTGGTTTGCTGACGGTGATTGTAGCACTTTTTGGACCAAAGCTTTATTTGCAGAATAAAATTGAACACCGCAAAAAAGCCTTGCAGCGTGCACTTCCTGATACGCTCGATTTACTGCTGATCTGCGTCGAATCGGGCCTGGCGCTTGACGCAGCGCTCAATCGTGTGTGCAACGAACTGGGCCGCGCTTATCCGGAAATGACCGCCGAACTGAACCGCACCCGCTTAGAGCTGGCCTTGTTGAATGACCGCGTGCGCGCCCTCACCAACCTGGGGGATCGCACCGACATGGTGGCCTTTCGCTCATTGGTTTCATCGCTCATTCAAAGCGAGCGTTTTGGCACCAGCCTCAGCGACACCATTCGCGTATTATCGGAAGATTACCGCCTACAACGGCTGATGGATGCCGAGGTGAAAGCGGCGCGCCTGCCGGTACTGCTCACTGTGCCACTCATTTTTTTGCTCATGCCCGCCTTCATGCTGATTGTGCTGGGACCTGCCATCATTGGCTTCATGCGTGGCGGCAGCGCCCTTGGAAAATGAGTGTAAGCCTTGACGGTTGTGCCGTCTTAGGCTTCCCTCATCCCGGCCATCGAGCCGGGATCCAGCTTAATCACCAGACTTAATTCCGGTGTTAGCTGGTATTTTCCTTTCTCACTCCCTATATTGCTGGCGATGAAATCTCCAAAAAAATCTCCCGTTATCGACACACTGCGCATCGAACCGCGCTCGTTTCAGCGTGCTGATTGCCCGCCGTTTCAACTTGTTTCCGACTTTACGCCCGCCGGTGATCAGCCCGCTGCCATTGCACAATTAGTCGCCGGCCTTAACGCGCATCAGAAAAATCAGGTGCTGCTGGGCGTCACCGGTTCAGGCAAAACCTTCACCATGGCGCAGGTCATTCAACAAACCCAGCGCCCCGCA
>CANEUT010000190.1 GCA_947441895.1 Rickettsiales bacterium
AATTTCGTGGTCATCACCAAAGGTTCGGGGCGCATTGCCGAAGTATCCGCACGTTTCAGCTTAGATGCCATGCCCGGCAAACAAATGGCCATCGATGCCGATTTATCGGCAGGACTGATTGATGAAAACACCGCCAGAGCACGCCGCAAAGAATTGGAAGATGAAAGCAGCTTTTTCGGATCGATGGATGGTGCCAGCAAATTTGTGCGTGGTGACGCCATTGCCGGCATGCTCATCACCTTCATTAACCTCATTGGCGGCATGGTTATTGGGGTCGTGGTGAATGACATGGCCTTTAGCAAGGCGGTCACCACCTATACCCAGCTTACCATTGGTGATGGCCTCGTCAGCCAAATTCCAGCGCTCATTGTTTCAACCGCGGCCGGCATTCTGGTTACCAAATCAGGGGTTGAAGGCTCCGCCGATAAAGCAGTACTGGGGCAACTTTCGCGCATGCCTGCGCCACTTGGCATTACCAGCTTTTTGCTCTTCTCTTTCGCTATTTTGCCGGGCATTCCATTCGCACCATTCATGCTTCTTTCGGCCCTCACCGGCTATTTTGCTTTTGTGCTGCATAAAAACAATCAGGTGCGCAAAACTGCCGAGGCTGGCGGCAGCCCCATGGGCGGTGGCCTTGCCGGTGCCCCGGGTGCGGCTGGCGGCCCTGCTCCGGTTGAAGAAAAAATATCGGACTCGCTGCAAATTGACAGCCTGCGTTTGGAATTGGGCTATGGATTGCTACCGCTGATTAACTACCAAAAAGGCCACCGCCTGACTGAGCAAATTAAAGCGCTGCGCAAGCAAATTGCCCGCGAATTAGGGTTTGTCATGCCTGCCGTGCGCATTCAAGATAACATGCAACTGCCTGCCAACAGCTATGTCATTAAGGTAAAAGAAGTGGAAACCGCACGCGGTGACATTCGCCCCGACATGCTGATGGTGATGGACCCCTCGGGCAATAAAATCACCCTGCCCGGCGAAGAAACGGTGGAGCCAACCTTTGGCCTGCCGGCCATGTGGGTGAGTGAGAATTACCGCGAAGAAGCGCTGTTTCGCAACTATACCGTGGTTGATCCGCCAACCGTGCTCACCACCCATCTCACCGAAGTGGTGAAAGACAACATGTCAGATTTACTTTCGTATGCCGAAACGCAAAAGCTGCTCGATGATTTGGGTAAGGAAGAACAGAAGCTGATTACCGAAACCATTCCCTCGCAAATTTCAGTGTCGGGCGTGCAGCGCATTTTGCAGAATTTGCTTTCGGAAATGATTTCCATCCGCGACTTGCCAACCATTATGGAAGCCGTCAGCGAATCAAGCCGTGTCAGCCAAAACGTGACGCTGATTACCGAACATGTGCGCATGCGTCTGGCCCGCCAAATTAGCCATCAGACCACCAATGAAGAAGGCTATATTCCCATTCTGGCACTGGCCCCCGCATGGGAGCAAAGCTTTGTAGATGCCTTAAGTGGTGATGGTGAAGAGCGCGTATTATCGATGCCACCTACCCGCATTCAGGAATTCATCACTGCCGTGCGTGAAAAGTTTGAACAGCTTGCCACGCAAGGTGAAATGCCGGTGCTGCTCACCAGCCCAAGCATTCGCCCTTATGTGCGCTCCATCATCGAGCGCTTCCGCCCACAAACATTGGTGCTGAGCCAAAACGAAATTCACCCCAAAGCGCGCATTAAAACCGTAGGTCAATTGCAATGAGAACCAAGCAAATAACCGCTGCGAACATGCAAGATGCACTCGCCATCGCTCGCCAAGATTTAGGCGAAGATGCGGTGCTGCTCGACACTAAAAAGGTTCCAAAAGGTATTATTGTTACCTTCGCCATTGAAGAATATGACGATGATTTACTGGGCGAAGGCGCGCCCATGCCCGCCAACATAACGCCATTTACGCCTGAAATTCCTCGCGCCACGGCGGCCAAAGTGGAATTGACACACCCTGCCCTCGAAATTATTTCGCAAGCCCTCACCTATCATCGCCTGCCCGAAGCATTGGTTGAGCGCATTTTAATGCATTTGCAGCAGCAACATTTAAAGCCCGGCGCATTGCTGGAAGTGGCGGAAACTGCACTGGCGCAAGCCTTGGGCTCGTTATTGCGGTTTAACCCCATTGCCACCGCTGCTGGCAAACCGCCACCAAAAGCCATGATGCTGGTAGGCCCGCACGGTGCTGGAAAAACGTCAACCATTGCAAAAATTGCGGCAGAGCTCACCTTCCACAAACAACAAGTGGTGCTTATTTCCACCGACATGGAACGCCTGGGCGGAACCGATAATTTGCACCAGCTGGCCGATATTTTAAAATGCAATTTTTACATTGGCGACACGCGGGCCAATCTTAAATCGTTGCTGGCGCAATTTCAGGGCAAAGCCTGGATATTGATTGATAGTACCGGCGCCAATATTTATGAATTTAAACCCCTCAAAGAATTGGGTGAATTTGCCAGTTTGCAAGGGGTTGAGCCCATTTTAACCTGCCCCGCCGGCATGGATGCCGACGAAGCACAAGAAATGGCTGGCGTGTTTAATTTTTTGAATATTGAGCGCATGCTCATTACACGACTCGACGCCGTGCGCCGCATGGGCAGCGTGTTTGCCGCACTCACTACCGGTGGCTACGCCCTCTCAAACTTCACGAACTCAGCTGTTCTCAGTGATGCCTGTTCACCCATTTCAGCTGCCGCCCTCGCCCGACTTATGCTCCGCCATGTGCGCGAGCGAATGACACATTAGGAGAATAACAATGAATAGCACTGCACCTGTCACCCCTCCCACCCAACTTCGCGGCGAAAATATTATTGCTGTCGCCTCAGGCAAAGGTGGTGTTGGAAAAACATGGTTTTCCATTACACTGGCACATTTATTTGCCCGCGCTGGCCGTCGCACCCTGCTGTTTGATGGTGATATTGGTTTGGCCAACGTCGATGTGCAACTGGGCCTAACCCCACAATATGATTTGGGTTCTGTGTTTTCGGGTCAGCGCTTAATGAAAGACGCCATTACCCATTATGCTCCAGGCAATTTTGATATTCTGGCAGGCCGTTCTGGCTCAACTTCCATGGCTATGCTCGGTGCAAATCGCATGCAGCCTGCGGCTGAACAGTTGGTCGCACTTTCCGCGCACTATGATTTTGTGATTATCGATTTGGGTGCCGGCATCGAACAGCATGTACAAGTGATGTCGGCGCTTGCCAGCAAAGTGATTGTGGTGCTGACCGATGAACCAACCTCGCTGACCGATGCGTATGCTTTCATTAAACTATGCATCACGCGGGAAAATCC
>CANEUT010000191.1 GCA_947441895.1 Rickettsiales bacterium
CGCGCCGCCCATGCGCTGAAAACGAAAGAGAACTTCTCGCCCGATGTGATTATTAATCACCCGGGTTGGGGCGATGCACTGTTTTTGAAAGACCTGTTTCCGAAAGCAAAAATCCTCAGTTTCTTCGAGTTTTTTTATCGCGCGCACGGTGCCGATGTGGGGTTCGATGAAGCCGTGACGGATGATGATTTAGCCCGTGTGCGCATGAAGAATATCACCAACCTCATCAGTTTGGATATGGCCGATTGGGGCATCAGCCCCACGGTATGGCAATGGAGTTTGCACCCACCCGAATACCAATCAAAAATCAGCGTGCTGCATGATGGGGTGGATGTGAATCTATGTGTGCCAAATGCTGCAGCACATTTCACGCTGCCCAATGGTAAAACATTTAAACCGGGTGATGAGGTGGTGACCTACATCGCGCGGAATTTTGAACCTTACCGCGGCTTTCCTACTTTCGTAAAAGCGGCCGAAATACTGCTGAAAAAGCGCCCCAATTGCCATATCATTGCGGTGGGGGCCGATGCGGTGAGCTATGGTCGCAAAGCGCCGGAGGGCACCAGCTACCGCGAGATGCTGACGAAAGACGTAAACCTACCAGCCGACCGTATCCATTTCATCGGCACCGTGCCCTATGATGATTTGATCAAACTTTTTCAGGTAAGCGCGGCGCATCTTTATCTCACGTTTCCCTTCGTGCTTTCATGGTCCATGTTGGAAGCCATGGCCTGCGGCGTGGCGCTGGTTGCCAGCAACACCAAGCCCGTGCTGGAAGTGGTGGAACATAACAAAAATGGCCTGCTGGCTGATTTTAATTCACCGATCGATGTGGCCGCAAAACTGACACAACTGCTCGATGATAAAACCGGCAATGTCACCATGCGTGCGGCGGCACGTGCAACCGTGGTCAACCGTTTTGCGCTTAATGATTTGCTGCCGCTGCACATGCAGCTGGTGCGTGATTTGGCGGCAGGCCATGTGCCACCACCCACCGCTGAGCAAATAAACCAAATAAGCGCAATTGAGCCCTACAAACATGCGATGTGGGAAGCGTGATATTTAGTTTGCTCCGCTTTGGTCGCCCACTGGGATTGATTCGGGCCTACTGGCCCTCACCCTGACGGGTTGCTGACGCAATCCAAAACGCCTCGAACGCTTACGCTCCGGCTCGCGCTCGTTGAGCGCTATGCAAGGACTATTCAACTGTTTGAAGGGTAGGAGCGAGGCCAGTAGGCCGAGCCAGCCATGAGCTGCGACAGCACGCGCCATAGCGATTTCAGGAGAAATCGCTGGGCGCAATCATAGAGACTATTTATTCACGTTCTGGCGAATGAGGGCGATGAAATAGGGCAAATACTCAATTTGCTGCTGACCAGCCAGCGACAAAACACGCTCCACCAACCGATTGGCATATTGCGCGGAACCGGCAATGGCCGTGCCGCCCTCTAAATCTTGCACGGAGCGTAACAGCAAACGAATGGCATCAAGCATGGTGTCGGGCAGACCCGATTTCTGATACAGACCTTGGAATCCATGTTCCCCGCGGTCAGCCACCAGGCGCATGGCGTTTTGCACTGGAATGTTGGAAAACCGCGCTAGCGCCACGGTAAAAAAGGTAAGTTGGCCACGGCAAAGCGCGGTCATCACCAACGATGCATTCAGGCGATCATCCGATGCAAGTTTCGCGACCAGAATCTCAATATCGTGTAGCGAAAGCTCGGCTTCCAGCAATTGCTGCATCACATCGTCGCGATTGCCAGTAGTTGTTTTTTGTAAATCGGTATCGGCAATATTGTATTTTTCTTTCAGTTGTTTTGCCACTGTTTCGCTTGCTTGCGCAATAAATTTTTCTACCACACTGCGCGGCAACTGAGGACGCTGCAGCAAGGCATCACCAACGGTTTGATCATTCTTAAATTCATCCACAATGCGCTCAAACGAGCGATCACTAATGCTGGCACCATTATTTGAAAGTAGCGAGGTCACCACCTGTGGGTAGTTGGTTTCCACCAACGCGTCGCTTACCCGCGCGGAAACATTTTCACGCTGGCTAATGGCAAGCAACTTGCCCATGCCATGGCTCATTTCCACAATGCGCACCAAATCGGCATCGCTCAGCACTTCGCTTTGCGCCAACACGGGCAGCGCCACCGTTTCGGTGTCATTGGCCAAATGCAGCATTACATCACGCGGGGCATCGGGGTTGTTTTTCAGCTGATCTGAAAGCGTTTCGCGCACCCGCACCGCCACGTCTTTCATCAACAGGCGGAAAATTTGTTCGGCAATTTCATTCGCGCGGCCTTGAAAGGCTTTTTCGTTATAATGATGCGAAATTTTGGTGAGCACCGACGCCCGCGAATCGGATGATTCATCGGTCAGCAGGCGCTCAACGTCGCCTGGCGTTAAAATCATCGGGGCTTCAGATCCGGGTGAATTAGTGGATGGTTGGGCGGTCATGAATTGCGGCGCCTATCATTGTGAGTAATGTGTCCATGTTTTCAATCTCGGAAAGCTGGGCACCGCTAGTAATGCGTTCCACCATTCGTTGACCAAAGTCGGTGGTACGATAGTTGCCATATTGAGTTTCCTCAAGCGCCAAATGCAACATGGCCCGCACCGCCGTGTAGAAACTTTGCGGCAGTTGCGCCGATTCATAGAGCGCTTTAAAGCCCAGAGGACCAGGATCGATGAGTAGAATGCGAGCATTGCTCACCGGAATACCCACACGTTTGGCAATCGATGTTTCAAAGAAGCGCAAATCGCCAATGCACAGTGAGCGAATAACCACCGAATCGGTCAGGCGCTTATTGCGGTGCATCTGGTCGACCAGCAGGTTGATTTCATGCTGGCTCATCCATGGTGACATGAATTGCAGCACCGCCGTTTCACGGGCATTCACCGACACTTCTTCCATCACATGACGGTTAAGGCGGTATTTTTTGGTGAGTTGTTTTTTCAGGCTGTCGGAAACATGGGCGAACACTTTTTCGGCAAACGCATAGGAAAGTCCACCGCGCACCACCATTTCTTCCAGCACATCATGATCGCGCGAAAATTCATCGAGCAACACTTCCATGCTGGTTTCGGCCAGATGGGCCCCGCGGTTGGCCAGCAAATCACGCGACACATCGCGCTGACGCGTTTGCACCAGCGCGTGCGACAATTCCTTTGAAATCGATTCGCGGCGCGCCATGGCCTGCAATTTGGGATGTTCATTGGTGGCGCGGGCGATGGCA
>CANEUT010000192.1 GCA_947441895.1 Rickettsiales bacterium
AATAGCCAGCGCCCACCACTATCGACAAGTTCGGCGGCATTGAGCACCAACTCAAGCGATTGAACGGTTGTTTTACCAAAGCCAAGGCCGGGGTCAAAAATCAAACGCTCTGGCGCAATGCCTGCGGCAGTGGCGCGCGCCACCATTTGTTTTTTCCATGCCAGCATCACGTCGATAATCAGCGTATCCACCGGCAGCGTTACTTTGGGGTCAGCGGGCAGGCCCAGCGAATGCATCACCACCACATCGCATTCATGCTCGCCGATGATTTCGGCCATGGCGCTATGTTCCAAACCGCCTTGGTCATTAATCATTTGCACGCCCAGCTCCATCGCACGGGCAGCGGTTTGTGCATGGCGCGTATCAACACTCAAACGCACTTCCTCACGGTGGGCTCGTTCTGCAATCGCCCCCAGCACCGGCTCCAGCCGCGCCCATTCTTCATCCGCCGTCAGCAAGGTTGCACCCGGGCGGGTCGATTCCGCGCCGATATCAAGAATATCAGCCCCCTCTTCCATCAGCGTTTTGGCGTGCGCGATGGCGGCATCATTCAGCCGGCCACCATCCGAAAAGGAATCGGGCGTAACGTTTACAATACCAACCAGTGCGGGGCGAATCATCATACGATTTCTGCCAATAATTGAAGCGATGTTTTGTGAAGCGTAGGATGCACCCAATCAGCCGCAATTTCAACCAGTGGCGCCATGACAAATCGCCGCGCATGCATGTGCGGGTGCGGCAATTGTAGCGCGGCGTCATTCAGCACCAGGTCATCATAGGCAAGCATATCCAAATCAATCTCACGCGGGGCCCAGCGGTCACGAGGGGCGCGGCCAAGCGCCACCTCAATGGTTTTCAGTTGCTCAAGCAGCATCAGCGGCGGCAATGTTGTTTTCACGGCAATCACCTGATTTAAGAATGCTATATCCCAGCTTTGTGGCGCGCCTTCAGGCATCAGCGCCGGTGTTTCATGAATCGATGATTCAGCCACCACGTCAATCTGTTGGGCGCGAAGGGCCGCTTTGGCCCGCGCCAGCTGGTCGGCCCGGTCGCCCAAATTACTGCCCAGTCCCAGCAGAATCATCCGTGAATCGCAACCACCGTTGCATCGGGTGGCAAATCACTTTGCGTATAGGCCGCACCGCCTGTCAGGCCGGGCACAGGTGCCGCCACCTTGTTCAGGCTGAACCAAATTTTTGCATCACCCAACCCGCGTTCATTTAAAAACTCGCGCACGTGATTAAAAATTTCGGTGGTCATGAATTCAATCAGCCGGAAATTGCGCGCATCAATATAATCCTTAATGGCTTTGCATAGCACCGCATAATCAAGAAACTTCAGTTTTTCGTCGAGCGCATAAGCGGGCGGTTGCGGAAAATAAAGCCGCAGACAAATCTCGACCGGCTGCTGGCGCGCGCGCTCGTCGTCATAAAAACCCAAAAACGCGTCGAGGCGCAATTTATTGAGCGACAAGACATACGGGTAGTGAATAGCCATGGTTTCCTCGTTATTCTGAAGTAGTGTATTGGAGTAAATCGCTCTATATGGCAAGCCCATGAAACAACAATATACATGTTTAAACGGAAGCATTGTTCTGGCCCACCGCGCGGCACTGCCAGTGACCGACCGTGGATTTCGCTTTGGTGACGGCGTGTTCGAGACGATTCGGCTCGAGGCCGGCGTGCCCTATCAGTGGGATTTGCACATGGCGCGTTTAGGCCAGGGATTGGCGGCGCTGCGCATTCGAACCGAAGCCATCGACTGGGCCACCCATGCCCGCAAATTAATTCATAAAAACAAAGCGAATGCTGGTTTTTTGCGTCTCAGCGTCAGCCGAGGCAGTGGCAGCCGTGGCTATTTGCCCCACCCGCCCAACATGCCCGTCAGCTGGGTCATTGAATATCTGCCGCCGCTTGATTTGCCCACCGCACCGTTTCAACTGTGGTTGAGCAGCACCGCGCGCATTCCCCTGCAATCGCTACCCGTGAACCAAAAGCTGGCACAAGGGCTTGGCAGCACGTTGGCGTTGATGGAAGCGCACGACAACCAGTGCGACGAGGCCCTGCAGCTTAGCACCACTGGATTTTTATGCGAAACCGCCAGCGCCAACCTGTTCTGGATTAAAGATGATGTCATTTTCACCCCATCGCTCAATTGCGGCTGTTTGAATGGCACCACGCGTGACGCGGTGCTGCGCCTTGCACCGCTTCCCACCCGCATGACCCAAGCCGGATTGAATGACCTGCGCGATGCCGATGCCGTGTTCATCAGCAATAGCCGCCTTGGTGTTTGGCCCGTCAGCCAACTGCGCCCCAT
This sequence comes from Rickettsiales bacterium, assembly GCA_947441895.1. GTDB lineage: Bacteria > Pseudomonadota > Alphaproteobacteria > Rickettsiales > UBA3002 > QFOX01. The sequence continues at coordinate 2,317 of CANEUT010000192.1, forward strand.
GGGTTGGGCGTTTAAAACCAACCACCCGATGATAAAAAAACTGCAGGAGCTTTTACAGCGCGACCGCGCGCATGACGCCGCCAATAATCACCCGTTCTGGAGCAGCAAGTGACCCAGTGGCAGCAACAACCATCGCCCGCGTGGGAAGAGCCACTCACCTTCGCCAGCCGATTTGCAGGCAGCGATATGGCGCTTTTTTATTCGGGCCTGCGCGAACGATTCACTGGCGCCTTCAGCTATTTGTTAGTAGCGCCCCAACAGGTGGTTGAGGGCGATGACTGGTCAGCGCTTCCCAAAGTCGAGGATGATAGCGAGCTGCCGCAATGGGTGGGTTATTTGGGCTATGAACTGGGTGATGACACAGAAGCACTGGCTCCATCATTCATCCACTTACCCAAGCTGCGGATCATTCGCTATGGGCAGCTTTTCCGCTTCAATCATGAACAGCAGCGCATCGATTTTTTTACTAACACAGGGGACACAATAAATTATTGTGTCCCCATTGCGCCATTACCCAACTCCTCCCCCGATGGGAGAGGGAGCGCGGCCATCGCCACCATCACCTCCAACTTCACCCGCGCCAGCTATGAAGCAGTTGTGGCCGATACCATTGCCCACATTCACGCTGGCGATTTTTATCAGGCCAACATCACCCGTAAATTCTGGGGTGAATTCACCACCACACCAAGCAGCTGGCAACTTTATCGCCAGCTCTGCAGCATCAGCCCTGCTCCCTACAGCGCCTATATCCGCCATGGCGAAACATCCATTCTCTCATCCAGCCCCGAATGTTTTTTAAGCATCGATGGCGAGGGAAACATCATCACCCGCCCCATTAAAGGCTCAGCGCGCCGAAGCGATGACGCCGCGGCCGATGAAAAAATTAAGGCCGATTTGCAAGCCAGCGACAAGAACCA
>CANEUT010000193.1 GCA_947441895.1 Rickettsiales bacterium
AGGAGCAACTTTTTCGATGGTTTGACGCACCGTGTTAATAGCAGCCGAGTTGCCGATCAGCTCGCTTTCATTGCTGCCGCGTTTACGCAGTTCCTGATTTTCACTGCGCAGTTTAGCCGCTTCCAATGCCCGCTTCACAATAATCAGTAGGCGTTCGGCACTGAAGGGTTTTTCGATATAGTCATACGCGCCCATTTTAATGGCGTTGACCGCGGTTTCAATATTGCCATGGCCTGAAATCATGACGACGGGCACATGGGCATATTTTTTCTGGACGATTTCAAGAATGCCCAAGCCATCCAGCTCGGAACCCTGCAACCATATGTCGAGAATAATGGCCGATGGCACTCGCTCGGCGAGTGCTTTTAGCGCCCGATCCGAGTTGTTGGCGGTGCGCACCGCATATTTTTCATCGGATAGAATATCCGAAATGAGGGTGGTAATGTCCGATTCATCATCGATGACAAGAATATCAGCAGCCATGAGTGCAACCTTCTAGCGTTTGTTTTATTAAACTTTTTTGCTTGCGAAGCGTGCTCGTCTGGTTGTTGCGCCAAAGTTACACCAGAAGTTTTATTTGTCCAGAAGTATTTTTATTGTCAACTGTCATGTGTAAGACACGGGGGGTTTTTAGCGGTACTTAGTCGTTACAGTAAACATTATTGTTTTGGGAAAGAAATAGTAACGCATGCACCCCCTTGCGCGCGGTTCGAAAGTGTCATGTTGCCTTTGTGTTCTTCCACGGTGCGCTTCACAATGGCCAGGCCCAAACCGGTGCCTTTAGCGCGGGTGGTAACATAGGGTTCCGTCAGCCGCGCCATATTTTCGGTGGGGAATCCGCCGCCATTATCTTCGATCGTTAAGGTAGTAGCGTTTGTGCTTTCATTCAGCGTAACAATGATTTCTTTTTCTGCGCGACCTTCCAGTGCTTCGGCAGCATTCTTTAACAGATTAATAATGGCCTGCCCCAGCTGTGTTTCATCGCACAGTAAGTTTATCGGCATATTTGGTAGTGTCTGCGTGTAGGTAATGTCGCCATGCACGGTTTGTTCCGAGAATACCGATTTGCGAATGAGCATCACCAAGTTTTCCTCGCGCAATTGCACAGCAGGCAAGCGCGCAAAGCTTACAAATTCTTCTACCATGCGACCAATGTCGCGCACGTGGCGGGCAATGGTGTCGAGGTAGCGGTCATAGGCTTCGCGGTCGGATGAGATTTCGGGCCCGAATTTTTTACGCAAACGTTCAGCCGAAAGGGTGATAGGGGTGAGGGGGTTTTTAATTTCATGGGCAATGCGCTGCGCCACATCGGCCCAGGCGGCGCTGCGCTGGGCGGCCACCAGCGCGGTAATATCATCGAACGTGACAATATAACCTTCAATGGTTTCACCAAAACGTTCGGCGGTGATTTGCACATGAAGCATCATGCGTTGTTCGCCCTTCATCAGCGCCACATCAGCGCTGGCGATACGTTCGGGTTTTTTCTCGGCGGTGCGCAACAGCTCCATAATTTCAGGCAAAATAGCCGTTATATTTTGCCGCACCATCGATTCGGTATGGCCCAGCAATTCGCGGGCGGTACGGTTATGAAGCGTGACGGTGTGGCTGGCATCAATGGCAATAATACCTGCCGATACGCCCGAGAGCACTGCCTCGGTAAAGCGGCGACGCTCATCCACCAATCGGTTGGCTTCCATTAAATCGCGGCGCTGGGCTTCCAGCTGACCGGTCATGCGGTTAAAGGTGCGGCCCAAATTCGCAATTTCATCATCGGCACGACCTTCAGGAACCTTGATGGAATAATCACCGCCGCGCACGCGTTCGGTGGCGCTCATCAGTGCGCGCAGCGGTTCAATCAGCCGCACGGCCAGCAGCATGCCCGCCCACAGCGATGCCAGCAGCACAATGAGCGCCACCAGCACAAACACCACAAAGAATTGCTGCTGCAAACGGTCCAGATCTTGTTGCAGCTGATGATATTCATTCACGGTTTGACGTGCCACCTGCATATGGTCGAGCACTTTGGGGTCTACCACGCGCACCACCAGCATATAGAGGCTCGGCTGCGCAGAAATTTTAATCACCGCCTGAATTTTATCCTGGTCGTCGCCAAACACGGCCACTTGCCCAGAATCAGCACGCGCTAACACCGGTTCAGGCAAGCGTTCAAACATCAGCGAGAAACTAAGCGCCGAGCGCGCAATCACGCCACGACGATCAAACACGATCGATTCGGAGAGATTATTTTCTGCACTACGTTCGGTTAGCATTTGTGCAAACGCGCCGGGGTTATTAAATGCCAGTGGAATAATGCCGTGGATGGCGTCGCTCATGCCAATAGCATCGCTTCGAATGGCTTCTTTGTGTTCTTCAATATACGCCGTCGCCACCACGACTGATTCTTCCAGCGCCACCGATACCCGGGTGTCGAACCATGATTTAATGCCAACATTAAAAAACAGAATCGAGAAGGTGGCCACCACCAGCGTTGGCACAATGGCAATAAAGCTGAACATGATAATGATGCGCGATTGCAGGCGTGTGCCAATTTGTCCATCATGGGCGCGGCGCCATAGCAACGTGGCGCGATGCATCACCGCATAGGCCATCAGCACCAGCAGTGCTGCCAAATCAAAAAGCACGAACATCACTGTGCGTTGCGGCGATAAATCGCCCAGCATGCCATTATCAATTTGTGCCACCAGCGCCAAAAGAATCATCAATGCCAGTAGCACCAGTGCGGCCAGAATTTTTCCACCACGCAAACGATAATGGGCGCGTGGCGCTTTCATGAACGATTCGCTGGGGGTGGTGGTTAACTCGTTGCTGTTGCTCATGCGGCGTCGCTCATCATCAGCAATTGTTTGGCGTCGATATTCAGCTCGCGCATTTTTTTACGCAGTGTGTTGCGGTTCAGTCCAAGTACTTCGGCGGCTTTAATTTGGTTGCCGCCCGTGGCGCGCAGCGTTTGAATGATGAGTGGTTTTTCAAGCCGTGCCAGCAGGCGATCATAAAGGCCGGGGGCGGGAAGTTCGCCACCATGGGCAGCAAAATAGCTGCGCAGTTGGTTTTGCAAAAACACTTCAATGCTCAGCGGAATGGCGTCATGCCCGTTGCTGGTTGGGGGTGCCGATGCTGATTTTACCAGCGCTGGTGTTGGGCTGCTGGTAAGCAGCGGTGCCACATCTTCAGCGCGCACGTTGCTCAGCGAATTCAGCGCGCA
>CANEUT010000194.1 GCA_947441895.1 Rickettsiales bacterium
AATGTTTTGTCATAATACTTGATGCGGGTCAGCAGATCTTCGCGTGCTTGTGGGGCATTTTCTTTATGGTCACTTTTTTCACCCAGCGTGTCTTCATATAAACGGGCAAAATGGTTCAACACATGCATTTTTTGAGCGTCTTCAAGCAGCTTATCGCGCGACTTATGCTGTTTTGGAAGCATCGCGCCTAATTTTTCTTTACGTCTATCCCAGCTTAACGCGTCCGCGTCATAGTTATAATTGATACCGATGAGCGCAAGAAATAGGCGGTCTGTCTCGGCCTTTGGCATCGCGGTTGTTTTATTAGCAACAACCGTACGCAATTCGCTGAATTTATCTCCAAACACGGCTTTGTTTAGCTCTTCAAAGGCATTCAGGCGCTTATTATCATTGGCAGCAATTCGCCCCTCATGATCCGGATCATTGATTTTAGCCATTTTTCCCCGTGTAAACGCCATTATTATAGACTATTCATACATCGAAAGAATTAATAAAAGGATAATAAATGACCAAAAGCCTTCATATCATCGGCTCGGGCCTCGCGGGCAGCGAAGCCGCATGGCAAGCGGCGGAACGCGGCGTGGCGGTGGTTATTCATGAAATGCGCCCTGTGCAGCCCACCGAAGCGCACCACACGCATTATTCCGCCGAGCTGGTCTGCAGCAACTCCTTCCGGTCTGATGATCACCAACGCAATGCCGTGGGCCTCATTCACGAAGAAATGCGCCGCTGCGGATCCCTCATCATGCGCTGCGCCGATGCTCACAAAGTGCCCGCCGGTGGCGCACTCGCCGTCGACCGCGATGGCTATGCGCAAGCCGTGACCGAAGCGCTGGAAAACCACCCCAATATTTCCTTCGTGCGCGAGGAAGTAAAAGCATTGCCGGCGAAAGAAGATGGCTTGTGCATTGTGGCCACCGGCCCCCTCACCTCGCCCGCCCTCAGCAAGGCGATTTTAGAACATACCGGCACGGAATATTTGGCCTTCTTCGATGCCATTGCACCCATTGTGCACCGTGATTCCATCGACATGAGCAAGGCATGGTTCCAAAGCCGATACGATAAGGGCGATGGCAAAGATTACATCAACTGCCCCATGAACAAAGAGCAGTATCTGGCGTTCATTGATGCGTTGAACACCGGCGAAAAAACCGACTTTAAAGAATGGGAAAAAAATACGCCCTATTTTGAAGGATGTTTGCCGATTGAAGTGATGGCTTCGCGCGGCCCAGAAACCCTGCGCTATGGCCCCATGAAGCCGGTGGGCCTCACCAACATTCATAACCCCACCGAAAAAGCCTATGCCATTGTTCAGCTACGGCAAGACAACAAGCTGGGCACGTTGTGGAACATCGTGGGGTTTCAAACCAAGCTGAAATATGCCGAGCAGAGCCGTATTTTTAAATCCATCCCCGGCCTTGAGAATGCTGAATTCGCGCGCCTTGGCGGCATTCACCGCAACACCTTCATCAACTCACCCAAACTGCTTGATGGCAGCTTGCGCCTGAAATCAGCGCCGCATTTGCGTTTTGCCGGTCAGGTGACAGGGGTTGAAGGTTACGTAGAATCGGCCGCGTGCGGATTATTAGCTGGGCGCTTTGCGGCGGAAGAGCTGCTTGGCACCGCCATCACCCCACCACCACGCACCACGGCACTGGGCAGCTTGCTGGCACATGTGACGGGCGAGGCGAATGCCGAAACCTTCCAGCCCATGAATGTGAATTTTGGCTTGTTCCTTCCCCTCACCGAAAAAGTGAAGAAAGACGACCGACCAAATGCCTATTGCCAGCGCGCCTTGCGTGACCTGGAGGGCTGGCAGCATTCACCAAAAATATGGCCGCTTAGTTCGACTCATCTTCTTCAGAATCTTCAACTTTTTTAGCAGCTTTCTTTGGCTTTACTGCCACGGCAGGTGCGGTCGCTTTAGTCGCTGGTGCAGCGGTAACAGACGTTTTACCCAATGCAATGGTTTGGCATTTATTGACTGCTGCTTTTTGTGCCTCGGTAAAACCCGACATATTAGCGCCTGTTTTTATTTTATTACTTTCAAGGCAATTTTTCATTACCTCGGACTGTTGAGGAGTAAATGCTTGGACTGCCGACGCTGCCGAAGCCGATGACACCATCATTCCAAAACACAGCACCGCCGCCAATTTTCCCAATTGACTCACCCGCATGCTCCACTCCTATGGTTGATTAATTATTATTGCAGAATAATATAGAAATTAGCTTCGATTGCCAAATAAATCTTCAATGTCGAGCTGTTGCGGTTCGGCCGTTTTGGCTTTACGCGCTGCTTTGTTTTCCGCCGCTTTCAGTGTGGCGGGCGCATTATCGCGCACAATGCGCACCGGCGCCCCCGTCAAACGATCAATAAATGCGGTGCCGTGGGCTACCAGCGACTCACGCGAGACATCTTGCGGGTTCAGCATGAAGTTCAACCACAGGCCGCGAATAAGCGCGTGCAGCTGGGTCGATGCGCTGCGTGCCTCTTCGAGTGATCCGCCAAGTGTGTGGGCTAATGCTTCGGTGAGGGTATTTTCAATTTTGGCATCGGCCGCTTCCAGCTGGTTGCGATAGGCGGCATGCGTGGCTGCGTGACCCCAGAAGGCCGACATTACATTCAGCCGCCGCGCCGAGCACAGCTTTTTATTGAAATGCGCGGCCACCATGGCAGTCAAACGCGCACGCCCATCATCACCGGCTTTGACGAGTGCTTCGCCCCACTCGGCTTCGTATTCATCAATGAGCGTTTTCAGCGTTTCACGCAGCATGGTTTCTTTGCTGGTGAAATAGAAATTGATAATGCCGCGGCTCATGCCCGCGCCCTTGGAAATATGGGTGATGGTGGTTTCCAGCAACCCACGCTTGGCAATGGATTCCAGCGCCGCCGCAATCAACTGTGCTTTGCGCTTATCTTTCACGTTGGCCCGCGACATAGATTTTCTCCCCGCGCTGGTTGGACGTATGTTCAGATCTATGGGTAGGCGGGTTGCATAAAAAAAGCAAGCGCAAGCATGCGCGGTTCCCCAGCCCTCGCAAAACAGCGAATTATTGTTTGTTATGCGCGTTTACGCAATGCGGCATAGGTGACAATTACCCCAACCGCCATGCCTAGCAATGCCCAAAGCGTGGGGGTGAGTGGGTTCACGGGTGAGGTAATGATTTCTGATGGAGCGCTCA
>CANEUT010000195.1 GCA_947441895.1 Rickettsiales bacterium
CTTCAGCACCACCGGAACACCGCCAATGCCATAAAGGTCAAACGCGACGTATTTTCCGCCGGGTTTAAGATCGGCAATATAGGGCGTGCGGGCAAAAATTTCGCCAACGGCGTGAATGTCAAAATCAATCCCCGCTTCGTGGGCGATGGCTGGCAAATGCAGCGCGCCGTTGGTGGAACCACCGGTCGCCGCCACCACTGCCGCCGCATTTTCAAGCGCCTTACGCGTGACAATATCACGCGGGCGAATTTTATGTTTCAGCAGGTTCAGCACCGCCTCGCCGCTGGCGAATGCATAAGCATCGCGGCTATCATAGGGTGCGGGTGCACCAGCGGAACCCGGCAGCGCCAAGCCAATGGCTTCACTCACGCAGGCCATGGTGTTAGCGGTGAATTGCCCTCCACAACTTCCCGAACTTGGGCAGGCAGCACGTTCCAACGCCTCGAGCTCTTCATCGGTGATTTTATTGGCCGCGCGTTCCCCCACTGCTTCGAATACGTCTTGCACCGTGACGGTTCTGCCTTTGAACTGGCCGGGAAGAATAGTCCCGCCATACATGAACACGCTGGGCACATTCAGGCGTACCATGGCCATCATAAGGCCGGGGAGTGATTTATCGCAACCAGCCAAACCCACCAACGCATCATAGCAGTGGCCACGCATGGTGAGCTCCACCGAATCAGCAATCACCTCGCGGCTGACGAGCGATGATTTCATGCCCTGATGGCCCATGGCGATGCCATCGGTGACGGTGATGGTGCAGAATTCACGCGGCGTACCGCCTGCTGCCGCCACGCCTTTTTTGGCGATTTGCGATTGGCGCATGAGGGCGATGTTACACGGCGCCGCCTCGTTCCAGGTGGTGGCCACACCGATAAGCGGCTGGTTGATTTGGGCTTTGCCAAGCCCCATAGCATAAAGATAGCTGCGATGGGGTGCGCGCTCGAACCCTTCGGTGACATGGCGTGAAACAAGCGTCGATTTACCGTAAGTTTTGGTCATGGGTTACCCTCTTTTCTGAGGGCGCAACCTAGGAACTTGAGGCGCATTGGTCAAGTAGCGACTAATAGAAGCGTGCACCACGCGCCACCAACAAACGTGCCGTATCTTGTGCTCCGGCGCTTTGGGCGGCGGCAAGGGCCATGTCTTTGTTATCCGCACCCGCATTAAGCAGGGCGCGCGTTGCCACCAGATCATTCGCCGCTGCACGGTTGGCAAGCAGGCGGGCATAATCTTCCCGCATGACAGCGGGGGGAAGATGCTGATTATCGGGGCCATAGCTGGCGCGCGAGATGGTGGAAGGAAGTATTTGGCGCTTGTAATTAAAGTTCGTTTTGGGGGGTATAATAGCTGGGGCTAACACCGTCTGCCAACTTTTTGGCTGCGGCTTCTTAGGCTTTTCATCACCTTCGTTGCTGCCAAAATTAAGCGGTGGCAGCACCGGTTTGCCCACGGCTTTGACCTCATTTATTTTGGGTGTGCCTGAACCAGGGGGCGGAAGCAATGCGGGAACCGCAGGGTCGGCCACCAACGCGATGGGCGGGGGAGCCAAGGCCGTAAGGGCACTGGTGACACGCTCACTTGATTCTGGCGCAGGGGGTGGCAAATCGGCCAATGAAGTTGCTGTTGGTGCTGGCGGTGTCGCGATGGCAGGTTTGGCTACCGCCGCCGCATTATCGGAAAGGCTTGGCATATCAACCGATGGCAATGCCGCGAGCTTTGGTTGCGTTGGATTTGCCGCGCTGGGGACGGTTGGAACATTTACGGATGGTGCAGCGGGTGCATTCACCGATGGAACACCTGGCAGTGGAGGCAACGAAGGCGGCGAAAAAGAGGGGGTTTGTGCCTGAACTGGCAAACACAAACCCCACCAAAGGATCGTCACTAACCTAAGTTGTTTTAAAGTAAATTCAAAATATTGAGATGATGTCCTCACCATGAAAGCGAACATAACGTCCGTTATTTACGCAGTGAATTAAAAAATTACTTCAATCGACTTTAAATCAACGTAAATTTACTTCGTGTGATGGATGAGACACATGACCATCACCACCCCTGCGGTGGGCTGTGGATAAATTTTGTATAACGATGATGATAAGCTGTGCGCAGCGATTGCATAACCGCACCGCACGAACGACAAAAAATAACGTTAAAATTAACCGCGAGTGAGCTTGCGGATTTCGCGTTCAACCAAGCGCTCAACAATGCCTGGTAGGTGGCTATCGATCCAATCACGCAACATGGGACGAAGCGATTCGGCCACCAAATCTTCGACCGTGGTGCCGGAGCGGAAGCTAATCGAATCAGGCATGGTAACAGGTGCCGAAGGCGCCACCGCGTCATTCAATGCTGAAAGTGCGGCGATCGATGCCACGCGTGTAGCTTCCGACATAAGCCCTTCATCTGTCGCGGGTGCAGCAGCCACAGGTGCGGGTGCTACGGCTGGAATAGGGGATGCCATGACGGGTTCTGGCGTTGGCTCAGGCACTGGTTCAGGTGTTAGTTCTGGTTCTGGCGCTGGCACTTCTGGCTCGGCCATCATGGATGCCATGGGGGCGGCCATAATTTCGTCGAGCGACATGGCGGACATATCGGTTTTCTCGGGCGCATCCACCGGCTTCACCGCGCCATCATCGGCCACCATTTCGGTCAGGTCGAGCACATCTTCTGCCGGCGCTGGGGCAACAGGGTCGCCTTCTTCGGCGATGATGCGCTTAATGGATTGGAGGATGTCCTCCATCGACTGATCTTGATCTTTGGCAGCCTCAGCCATGTTTACCCCGTGCAAGTCGACCCATGGGATCGGAAGCGAATAAATCGCGTTCTTGTTATCTTATCAGCTCAAGTTACGACACGTTGCGCAATAAGTGCAAGGAGAAACAAGCGGCTTGGGGATAGTCATGCACGTTTTACGCTGAACTAGTGTTTGTTTGCTGCGCTAAAACCCAATCGGCTTCCATTTCACTTCGGCAGCATGCAGCGTGGGGTCATAGTTTTCAACATTGAGCGCCAAGGCGGCGGGGGTCATTTGACCCAGCGTATTCGCCAAACTATAGGCGGCAACGATGCGGTTACGTTGAGCGCGCACAAGGTTGGTGCGGGCGGTGAATAATTCCTGTTCGGCATCGAGCACATCGAGCACGGTGCGCGAACCATATTGCTGTTC
>CANEUT010000196.1 GCA_947441895.1 Rickettsiales bacterium
AAGGCCGCGGCGTTCTCGTTCAACGGCAATAAAATTATCACCACCAGTGGCGGCGGCATGCTGGCCAGCCATGATAAAGCCTTCATCGACCATGCCCGATTCCTTAGCCAACAAGCGCGCGACGAAGCCGTGCATTACGAACATTCGACCTATGGCTACAACTATCGCATGAGTAATATTGTGGCTGCCGTGGGTCGTGGTCAGTTGGAAGTGCTGGCTGACCGTGTGGCACGCCGCCGCGAGATTTTTGATTATTACCAAAAACATCTAAACAGCCTGCCTGGCATTTCCTTCATGCCCGAAGCCGCTTATGGCGTGGGCAATCGCTGGCTTAGCACCATCGTGGTGGATGAAAAAGCCTTCGGTGCCGATCGCGAGGATATTCGCCTGGCGCTGGAAGCCGGTAACATTGAATCGCGCCCCATTTGGAAACCCATGCACATGCAGCCCGTCTTCAAAGACCTCACCTGCATTGGCGGCAAGGTGAGCGAGCAATTGTTCCATGATGGATTATGCCTGCCATCGGGCACGCAAATGACCGACGAACAATTGGCACGCATTGTCGGCATCATCGCCTCGTGCAAAAAATAATCATGACCCGCGTCTGGATCATCAACCATTTTGCCATTCCCCCTTCGGAATCAGGCGGAACGCGGCACTATTCGCTGGCGCGTGAATTATTGAATCACGGCTTTGCTGCCACCATCATCGCCGCTGCCAGTAATTACCAGACAGGCCGCCCGCGCCCACTGCCTGAAGGGGTGAAGGCGCAGTTGCAAGTGGTGAATGATGTGCCATTTTTGTGGATGAAAACCGCCACCCACGGCAAAGATGGGGTGAGCCGCTTGCTGGGCATGATCTATTTCGCCTATCAGCTGGTCACCAACCTGCCACGCCGCTTTGTGGATGCGCCGGAAATCATCATCGGTTCCACCCCGCATTTATTTGGCGCGGCCGCCAGTTGTTTTCTGGCGAAGCATTACAAAATTCCGTTTGTGCTGGAAGTGCGCGACATTTGGCCCGAAAGCCTGATTGAGCTGGGAGGATTTTCGCCTTATCACCCGCTCATGCTCATCATGAAAAAGCTGGAACGTTATGTGTACCGCAATGCCAGCCGCATTGTGACCTTGCTGCCCGACGCGGCGCCCTATTTCGCTCAGCACGGCGCAAAGGCTGAAAACGTGGTGGTCATTCCCAACGGGGTAGACACCTCAATTCTCGAAAATGTATCCGCTGAACCACTAAAAAAACCCGAAAAATTCACCGTGCTTTATACCGGCACCATTGGCATTCCCAACCAGATGGAAACCTTTGTGGAAGCGGCGGAGCTGGTGCAAAACCGCAATGATGTGCCGCCCATTCAGTTCGTGCTGGTGGGCGAAGGCATTCGCAAAGCCGCCCTGCAGCAGATGGCGGAAGAGAAGAGCCTCACCAACATGATTTTTCTGCCATCCGTGCCTAAAAACGAAGTAGCTGGGCTGCTGGCGCGCGCCGATGCGTTTTATTTGCAGTTTAAAGATTGCGCGCTTTATCAGTGGGGTGTCAGCCCCAATAAATTGTTTGATTATTTGCTGGCAGCAAAGCCCATTCTTTATGCCGCGAATGTAAAAACTAATCCGGTGCAGAGCGAAAATGCTGGCATTTCCTTAAAACCGGCGGATGCGAAGCTACTTGCCGATGCGGTGGTGAAACTGGCCACCATGCCCGAAGCCGAACGCGCCGCCATGGGCGAACGTGGCCGTGCGTATGTGCTGGCGCATCACAACTTCACCGCACTGGGCAAAAAACTGGCCGATTGTTTGCGCGAACTGATTTAGTAGATTTGTCATTCTGAGCGCACGCGAAGAATCCAGATCCTTCACTCCGTTCAGGATGACAAAAAATCAGTCTTTCAGGGTGGCCAGCATTGCGGTGGCTGCCAAACGTTCCGCCAATTTTTTCGTGCCCGCCTCACCACGCAGTGGTGCTTTGCCCTGCACTCGCACCTCGATCACAAAATGCGGCGCATGGCTTGGCCCATCAGCACTGATGACCACATATTCCGGCAGCGGCAAACTGCGGCCCTGCGCCCATTCCTGCAAAGTGGTTTTTGGGTCTTTCGGCGGGGTGCGCATGGCTTCAGCCTGTGCGCGCCAGAATTTAGTGACCACCGCACGCACCGCTTCTAACCCGCCATCTAAATAAAGCGCACCTAGCAAGGCTTCGCAGGCATCTTCAAGGTTCGATGGGTTTTCGCGACCGCCTTGTTCATCCTCACCGCTGCTGAGGCGAAGCTGCTCGCCCAGCTGCATGGTGCCGGCGATTTCCGCCAACTGCTCACCATTTACCAGCGACACCTGACGCTTGCTTAAGTCACCTTCGCTTTCACCCGGAAATAGGTGATAAAGCATATCGGCCACCACCAGCCCCAACACCGCATCACCCAGAAATTCAAGCCGCTGATTGTTAATGTCGCCACTGTCACGCGCAACCGAACGATGAGTGAGTGCCGTGGCCAGCAGATTGCTGTTTTTGAACTGGTAGCCCAGCGTCGCTTCGAGTGCCGCAAATGTTGACGGTGCAGCCATTAGTGAATCGACTTCACCCAACGATCATTACGGAAAGCATTCGGCCACTGCCAAATTTTCCAAATGGGGGTGGCGGTATCAAACGAAAGGAATACCAAGTCAGCCCGACCAATCATATTTTCCAGCGGCACAAAACCCACCAGTTTTTCATAGCGGCTATCTTGCGAATTATCGCGATTATCGCCCATCACAAAATAATGCCCCTCAGGTACCGTATAAATCGGCGTATTATCGGCCGGGCCGTTTTGAATTTCATCGAGAATAATGTGCTGGCGACCGTTGGGTAGCGTTTCCTTGTAGCGTGCAATGGTACGCATATTCCCTTGCGCATCGGGCACTGAAACATCGCCGTCACGCACCACTTCCACCGCCACATCATTAATAAACAGACGGCCTTTTTTTACCTGAATGCGATCACCCGGCAGACCAACAATACGTTTGATATAATCAACATGCGTATTGCTGGGCAGACGAAACACGGCCACATCACCGCGCTCGGGCAATGTTTCAAGCGCGCGGCCCTCAAACATTTTCAAGCCAAGCGGAAACGAAAAGCGGCTATAACCATAGGAA
>CANEUT010000197.1 GCA_947441895.1 Rickettsiales bacterium
CAAACAAATCTTTTTTATGGTCCGCATTACTGATGAGCAGTGGTGCCACGCTCCAATTTTTTGTTTCAGCCTGCATGCGCGGCAGCAGCACTTCAGGCACTTGAATAGCCACTTGCAGATTGGGAATATTCACGCGCAATGTTTCAATCGCCGCGCGGAAGCTGGGCCACAGGCGGTCGATCTCACCTTTGCGGCTGCCCGGAAAAACGGCGAGGAGAGGGGCGGTAGAATCAAGCTGGAATAGTTTATAAAATGAATTGCTGTCGCCACGCGACTTCCACCACCAGGCAATTTCGTGGCCAATGAAGCTGGTGGGCAGGTTTTCGGCGGTGAAATAAGGCGGCTCAAACGGCAGCAGGCACAGTAAATGGTCATAGCGTTCCGCCACAATTTTGGCGCGTTCGGGGCGGTAAGCCCACACGGTGGGGGCCACATAATGCACCAGTTTGGGCCGCACAATGCCACGGGCATGAAGCATTTTTAAAACGCGCAGCACAAAGCCGGGCACGTCAATCGTCACCACTAAATCGGGCTTTTCGCGCTCAATCATCTCCACCGTTTCACGAATGCGACGGCGAATGTTGAAAATATGCGGCAGAATTTCCGCAATGCCGATGAGGGCAATCTCGCGGATGGGAAAAAGACTGGTAAGCCCTTGCGCCGCCATCATGGGACCGCCAAGGCCGACAAATTGAATATCGGAACGTTTGGCGCGCAACGCTTCCATCAACCAGCCACCCAGCTGATCGCCCGATGTTTCACCTGCGATGACTGCAATTTTAAGGGGTGCGTTCATGCTATTCCAGAATGCTGAAGCCGACGACAAAAATGCCCAGCGCATCGGCGCGGCGGGCCACTTCGCGGCGGTTCAAAATAAGCGATGCGCCCGCTTCAATTGCAATGCCGGCGAATCCGCAAGCAGCGATATGTTCAACGGTGGAGAGGCCAATGGTGGGCAAATCAACCCGCTTTTCCTGCTGCGGTTTTTTCACTTTCACCAGCACACCACCTTTTTCTTCCAGCTTCAGCGGCGAACAGCGTTCAATCAGCGCGTCGGTGCCTTCTACCGCTTCAACCCCCAAAATTTGACCGTTTTGCACGATGACTGCCTGACCAATATCCAGCGCGCCGATGGAGCGGGCCATGCGCGCACCAATGACAATATCGCCCTGCGCGCGTTTATCGGGGTAAATGCTGCCAATCATGCCCTCAGGCGCAACCAAATCGGCTACAATTTCTTCAGCGCCGGTCACGCGGAAACCTTCTTCTTCCAAAAACGTAACAATGCTGCTGAGTAATTCATTGTCACCACTCAGCAATTGCGCGCTGATGCGGGCGAGTAGCTTTGCGCCTTTTAAATCGGGCCGGATGGAGGAAATTTTAGGACGGGTGACGCGACCCGCCAGCACCAAGTCACTCGCGCCATTCGCGCGCAGTAAATCAAGCGCTTTGCCAATGGCCCCAAAACGAATCCACGCATGGGCGTCGCCCGCTGCTTCCACCGTGGCATCATCGGCAGCATCTTGCAACGCCAACACAAAATAAGGGCGGTTAGCATCTTTGCAGGCTTGGATGAGTACGCGTGGAAGTTCACCACCGCCTGCAATAATGCCAAGTGCAGGCAAAGCGGGCGCGGCCTGCAGCGCCGCACTCATGCGGCCTCACGCGTGTCGGGCTTGCTACTGGGCGTGCAGAATGAACGGCTGGAATCGGTCAGCACAAAATCAAGCAGGGCTTTTGCCTCGGGCTGCGTATAGCTGGCGCGCAAGGCTTCGGCGCGGGTGGCAAGCGTGCCTTCGCCGCTCAAGAATAATTCTTTGAACACATGGCGCAGGGCATGAATATGCTCGCGTTCCACATTGCGGCGCTTGAGGCCAACAAGGTTCAGCCCGTCGAGCGAGGCGCGCTCACCCTTCACGGTGCCGAATGGAATCACGTCTTTTTCCACGCCCGACATGCCACCAATGAAAGCAAAATCGCCGATGCGTACAAACTGGTGAATGGCCGACAAGCCGCCAATAATGGCGCCATCACCAACGCTAACATGGCCGGCCAGTGTGGCGTTATTCGCCAAAATAACATTGTTACCCACCATACAATCATGCGCCACATGGGTGGATGCCATGAACAAATTGTCATTGCCAATGCGGGTAATGCTGCCGCCACCTTCGGTGCCGGGGTTCATGGTCACATGTTCGCGAATAACATTGCGTTCGCCAATGATGAGCTTGGTTTTTTCGCCGTGGAATTTTTTATCTTGCGGGCGCAGGCCAATGGATGCGAAGGGAAAAATTTCGGTGCCCGCCCCCACTTGCGTGTCGCCATCAATCACCACATGACTGTAAAGCACCACACCCGCGCCAAGCGTGACGTTTGGACCAACCACGCAATAGGGGCCAACGGTTACATCGGCAGCAAGTTTTGCACCATCGGCAATCACTGCAGTGGGGTGAATGTTGCCGTTCATTTAGGCGCCTTTCTCATCCATAATCATGGCGGTGTAGGTGGCTTCGGCCACCTTCACGCCATCAACCTTGGCAACACCCGCAAACTTCCACACATTGCCGCGCGAGCGTTTGGCTTCGCAGTGAATGTGCAATACATCGCCAGGAACAACAGGTTTGCGGAATTTTGCTTCATCGACCGACATGAAATACACCACTTTGCCGTGAGCCGAAGTGCCCATGGTGTGCACCACCAATGCGGCCGCCGATTGGGCCATAGCTTCCACAATCAACACACCAGGCATGACGGGATGGTTAGGAAAATGGCCCGTAAAATGCGGTTCGTTACAGGTCACGTTTTTAATACCAACGATGGATTGGCCATCAATAATATTGACGACTTTGTCGATCATCAAGAACGGATAACGATGCGGAATCAGCGTTTTAATGCCATTTACGTCATAGCTTTTCAGATTTGGATCAATCACAAATGCTTCACTCATTGGGTCCTCGTTTAGGCTTAATCAAACGCGAAATGGCGATGGTTTGGCGATGCCAATCCACCACCGGTATAGCGGGGGCGCCACCATAGGATGCGCCAGCGGGAATGTCATTCATAACCCCTGATTTGGCCGCAATTTTTGCACCTGCACCAATTTTTAAGTGACCGGCAATGCCCACTTGGCCGC
>CANEUT010000198.1 GCA_947441895.1 Rickettsiales bacterium
CTTTGCTTTCAGGGTCGCTAATGCTGCCCGCACCTTCAAAACTAATCATCATATCAACCACGGGCACGCTGTCATTGCCGACATACCATGCGTCCACCCCGTGACCAATGCGCGTGGTGCTCACGCTGATGGCAGCGAAGGCAGGCGTGGCAAAAACAAGCGCCGCCAGCACCATTAAAAATCTAGGGCGCATGAGGCACCTCCATTGCAGCATTGGCTGGCAACAAGTAACCCGTTACTTTGTTACTTGGTGTCAACACTGCTGCGGCAGCAGCTTGTAATTCGGTGGCGGTGACGCGGTCTACCATCGCCGCCCAATCATAGAAATACTGCTCGTCCAAACCAACGGCGTAAAGCCGGCTCATCACATGCGCCAGCGGGGTAATGCCATCTTGCGCAAACACCACTTCGGCTTTGAACAATGTTTTGCTGCGCTCCAGCGCCGCCCCATCGGGCGCATTGGCCACCATGCTTGCAAGCTCGCGCGCCAGCGCCTGTTCCAGCTGCGGCAAGCTTACAGCGGCCGCGGGAGTGGCCATCATTCTAAACAGTGACGGGCCCAGAGAAAGACTGCTATAATCAACCTCAATCGCGGTGGCGAGTTTCTGTTCACGCACCAGTTTCTGGTAAAGCAGGCTGGTTTCGCCGCCTCCCAAATAATGCGATAATAATTCCAGCGCCATGGCTTTACTGCGGTCGCCACCATGCACGCTAGGGGCAACATATTGCCGTATCAGCCGTGGCTCTTTCGCTTTGGCATCCTGCATTTGCGCATGACGGGCCAATTTCAGTTTTGGCTCTTTTGGCCAGCTGCGCGTTGGCGTGCCGCCGCTGGTTAATCCACCATAATATTTCTGGGCATAGCGCCGCGCATCACGCACCGTAATGTCGCCAGCCATCACCAACACCATGTTACTGGCACGGTAACGCTCGGCAAAAAATTGCTGGGCATCGGCGGCGGTAAATGTTTCCATATCTTCCGCCCAACCAATCACCGGTTGACGGTACGGATGGTTCAAAAATGTCAACGCATCGAGCTGTTCCAACAGCTGGGCAGCAGCACTATTATCGACCCGCATGCTGCGCTCTTCGCGGATAATTTTTAGTTCACGCGCCGCGCTAATGTCGTTTATTTCCATGTTCTGCAAACGGTCGGCCTCCATGGCAATCACCATGGGCACATGTTCTTTGGCCACGGTCGAAAAATAAAGCGTATAGTCACGCGTGGTGTAGGCATTCTGGGTGCCGCCCACGCGGGCAATGCTGCGGTCATACACACCTTCAGGAAAATTTTTAGTGCCCGAAAACATCAGATGTTCGAGGTAATGCGCCATGCCCGATTTACCATACGGGTCATCGGCCGATCCGGCTTTCACCACCAATAAATGGGTGACCGCTGGAATACGGTCATTGGGCATCACCACCACACTCAGCCCATTACTCAGCTTAAATTGCTCGACTGGCACCGCAGCGCGCACATCACGCAATTGCGTCGTGCGGCCATACATCCAGTAAAGCCCGCCCGCAATCACCAGTAATGCCAGCATCAGCGGAATGAAAAAGCGGCGCAACATCAGTTGTGGCCACGCTTTAAAGAGATGAACGAGCGACAATGCTGCATTTCGAGAACCGGAAGTTCCAATGTACCTTGCAGTACATGAAAGCCGGAAGCGCAGAAATTCAGCATTGGCAGCCTTTCAGAATCTAAAGAGTGGAAGCAACTAGAAAATTTTATCCAAAACAGTGGGTGATTTTTCATCCTGCACGGGCACTTCGCCCTCGGTTGCGGGCTTGTTGCTATCTTTATTCGTGCGCAAGCGTTCAGCCTCTTTTTTCGGGTCAACTACTGGCTCGGCCTTATCGGCCCCGATGAGTTTGTCATAAAGCGTTTTCGCCTTCGATGTATCGGCCGGCGTTACCGCGTCATTGCCCAACTGGGTGCGAATATCATCCTTCGCGGCATCAGCTCCGGCGCGTTTCAGGAACGAGCTGGCAGCCGGCGTGGGCGCATCATTCGCGATGACTGGTATAGTGGCCGCCGCTGTGGATGGAGCCGCTAACCCATTGATGTCGGGCGCGTCCTTGGTTTCCTGACCAGTTAAAACGCCACGGGCTTTTGCCTCAGACGACAGCTCACGCGGATGATCGGTTGAACCCGGTGGGCGCAGGTTAAATTCCGGCGGCACCGAAAGTGGTGGGCGCGATAACACAGTGAATTCATCGGGCGCATCGCGGTTGAGCCCCAACGTATCGCGCATTTCGCCGCCATTGCACGCAGCCAGCAGCAACGGCACGGCGATAATGAGATGGTGGGAAAGTTTTTTCATGGCCGAACCCTACACCACTGCTGAATAAATTCAAGAACGGCTTGGATGTTTCAACAGATAAATAAGCAGCAGCCCCACGCCCAAACAAATCGATGCATCGGCCACGTTAAACGCTGGCCAACCCAAATCGCCAATATGGAAATACAGAAAATCGGCCACCGCGCCAAAACGCAGCCGGTCAATCACATTGCCAACGGCGCCACCAATCACCATGGCATAGCCAATACGCTCAACCGTGAGGGTTGTTTTCATGGCCAACCGCGCCAGCACCGCTGAAATAATGAGTGACAGCGCCACCAATGCATAAGGCGAAATCGCGTCATGCGTCAGCAGGCTAAAACTCACCCCCTTATTCCACCACATGACCAGCGTAAAAAATGATGTGACCACCCGTGGCGCCGGATTTTCCAACATGCCCAATGTTTCCAAAATCCAGAATTTGCTCAGCTGGTCGAGGGCAATAATCAGCAGCATGATCGCTACAAATCGCGCCAGGCCAATGCGACAGGTGGGGTGGGGGTTAAGTGATTTCATAGACATATCTCAATCGATTGTAGGGTCAGTGCGTAGCCTTCCATGGCGAGCCTCCGCTTAATATAAATCGCGCAGCGGCGCAATCGTCAGCTATCTGACCTGTCAGCGCATCAAGCGAATGAAACTTTTTTTCATCGCGAATTTTTTCAATGAACTGCACCTGCATCGATGCGCCATAAATGGTCTGGTTAAAATCGAACAGATGCACTTCCAGCGATGGGCGGGCCACGTTCGCCACGGTGGGGCGCAC
>CANEUT010000199.1 GCA_947441895.1 Rickettsiales bacterium
AAACTCAAGCTGGTTGGGAATAATCACCGCCGATTTCGCGATTTCGGCCAGCTTGGTTTGGCGTGCATCGGGCACGGCAATGCGTCCCACATTGGGTTCAATGGTGCAGAACGGATAGTTCGCCGCCTCGGCCGCTTGCTGGCTGAGCAACGCGTTAAACAGGGTCGATTTACCAACGTTGGGCAAACCCACAATTCCACAATTAAAACCCATGATTTTTTCCTTTATTTCCGGCTCGGTTTCCTAACCTCGCCATAAAACGCGCTTTCAGCGGCTCATGGCTGGCTCGGCCTTCTGGCCTCGCAGGTATGGAGTGATTATTTGTCGTCGCTCGCTTTACCTTGCGCGTCTGCTTCTGTCGCGGTTTTTTTTATGCGTGGTGGGTTTAGCGTCTGCGCTATCTTCGTGGCAAGCGCTTCGGGTGAATGGTTCCAGAATAATGCGAAATGCGCCGCCAGTGCCTCGTTTATTTTATCGACCTCGTCACGGTCATCGGCACCAAACCGCGCCAACACATAGCCATGCACCTGCTCTTTGGTGCCCGGGTGACCAATGCCCAAACGAATGCGCCAGTAATCTTGCCCCACGCACGCATCGATATCGCGCAGGCCATTATGGCCGTTGGCGCCCCCGCCTTTTTTAATGCGAATTTTGCCCGGCGGCAGGTCCAGCTCATCATGCAGCACAATCAACTGCGAGGGAGGAATTTTATAAAATGCCATGGCCGCCTGCACACTGCGGCCCGAATGATTCATGAACGTTTGCGGCTTGAGCAGCAGCAGCTTTTCTCCATCCAATTCGGTCTGGCAGAACTCACCATGAAATTTGTTCGAGACGTTGGGCGCACGCAGCGTATTGGCCAGTTTATCAACCGCCATAAAACCAATATTATGACGCGTGGCAGCATATTCAGCCCCGGGATTCCCAAGGCCTACAATAAGCCAAACACGCTTGCTTTCTATGGTCAATTTCGTCGTCCTTTTTGTGCTCGAATCCTCATGTAGCGCTGCTACATTCTGGTTCTGCGCTCAAAAACTCCTAGAACTTGCCACAGATAAAGCAAGCTCGACGCGATACGAACTTACTTCTTCGCCGCTGGCTTTGCAGCACCCGCTGCCGGAGCAGCACCTGCAGCAGGCGCTTTCGCCGTGCTGGCTGGAACCGCCGCTGCCGCTGTTGCAGCTGCTGCTTCTTGTGCAGTTGGCTCTTCTTCTTTACGGCCAGCGATCGAAGCAATGGTCACCGAACGTTTGCTGGCTGCCGTTGCGCCCGAAGGCAGTTTCAGGTCCGCCAGGTGAATGGAGCTACCAATATCGAGCGTAGCAATATCGATATCGATCGAGGTTGGGATGCTGGCCACGGGGCAAAGCAGTTCAACTTCGTGGGCAACAATGTTGAGTACGCCACCACGCTTCACACCAATCGATTTTTCGGTGTTGAGGAAGTGCACGGGCACCAGCACTTTAATGACCGATTTTTCATCGACATGCAGAAAATCCGCATGTTCAATTTTGTCGGATACTGGGTTCAGTTGAATGTCGCGCGGAATGGCGAACAGGTCTTTGCCATCCACCTGAAGCGAAACAATTTTATTCATGAAGCCGCCACGGAAATATTCGTTGGCGAGCAAACGCGCTTCCACGTTCAGGCTTACGCTTGGCTTATCTTTGCCATACACGGCAACTGGCACGAAACCGGCGCGGCGAGCGGCGCGAGCGGCGCCTTTGCCGGCTGTCGCACGGGTTTCTGCTTTGAATTGAACGGCCGCTTTCATGGCACTTCTCCTTGATATTTTGACTGCTTGCTTGACTTTAAGGTGGGGCTTTATAGCGACCGACCCCCCTGTTGTCAACTGGGGGTTTTCGTTTGCGTCCTGCTCGGCCAGCAGGCCGAGCCAGCCATGAGCTGCGACAGCACGCGCCATAGAATTTTCAGGAGAAAATTCCGGGCGCAAATCAAAAGCTAAGCCTGTTCGATTAATCGAATAGGCTAGAGACAGAGCTTTCGTCCGAAATGCGGCGCACGCCTTCAGCCAGCAGCTGCGCGATGGATAAGGCACGGATATTTTTACATTTCTTGGCGGTGTTGGTGAGGGCGATCGAATCGGTCACCACCAGCGATTGCAGCACCGATCGTTCAACCCGTTCAATGGCAGGGCCCGAAAGCACCCCATGCGTCACATAGGCCGAAACCGACTTGGCGCCTTTTTCCATCAGCGCGACGGCGGCATTACACAAAGTGCCCGCCGTATCGACAATATCATCAAACAAAATGCAGTCGCGCCCCGAAACTTCGCCGATGATATTCATGACCTCCGAAGCATTGGCGCGTTCACGGCGTTTATCAACAATCGCCAGATCGGCACCTAGTTTGCCCGCAAGCGATCGGGCGCGAACTACTCCGCCAACATCCGGCGAAACAATCATAATATTTTCGACATCGGGGAAATGTTTTTTAATGTCGTTCACAATCACCGGGCGCGCATACAGATGGTCTACCGGAATATCAAAAAATCCCTGAATCTGTCCGGCGTGTAAATCGACCGTTAGCACGCGATCGGCACCGGCAGCAGTAATAAGGTTCGCCACCAGCTTGGCGGTGATGGGCGTGCGTGGACCGGGTTTACGGTCTTGCCGCGCATAACCATAATAAGGAATCACCGCCGTGATGCGACGCGCACTGGCGCGCTTTAGCGCATCCAGTGTAATCAGCAATTCCATAATATGATCGTTCGCGGGTGCGCTGGTCGATTGAATGAGGAACACATCTTCGCCGCGCACGTTTTCTTGTACTTCCACAAAAATCTCTTCATCGGAAAAGCGTCGAATCGTGGCTTCGGTAAGTTTCACATTCAAATAATCCGACATCGCTTGCGCGAGGGGAACGTTGCTGTTGCCGGCAATGAGTTTCATGGTGGCTCCAAGATGTTAGGAGGTTCATAGACCAAAATCACCATTCGCCAAATTCTTTTTTAGGGGGTTGCGCGACATGGCACAAACCCTCATAACTACCTCCATGCTTAATACTCCTTTACCCGATTTAGTCGTTCTACTTGCCGCGGCGGTGGTCATTGTGGCTGCGTTTCGTGCGCTCAGGCTTAGCCCAGTGCTT
>CANEUT010000200.1 GCA_947441895.1 Rickettsiales bacterium
TGACTGAACCTGCGGTACCAACCGAAGAAGCAAAGCCTGCCGCTAAAATAAAGAAACCCGCGCCCGCGAAAGCAGACGTAAAAACTGACGAAACCGACACCCAGAACTAAATCAGGAGCTGAATGACCATGCCAACACGGTTTATTTTTATTACGGGTGGCGTGGTATCTTCGCTGGGGAAGGGGCTCTCGGCGGCGTCGCTTGCGGCGTTGCTTCAGGGTCGCGGCTACAAGGTGCGTCTGCGTAAGCTCGACCCCTATTTGAACGTTGACCCTGGCACCATGAACCCCACGCAGCACGGCGAAGTGTTCGTGACGGAAGATGGCGCCGAGACCGATTTGGATTTGGGTCACTATGAGCGCTTCACTGATGTGAGCGCCAAGAAAACCGATAACATTACCACCGGCCGCATTTACAGCACGCTGCTGGCGAAGGAACGCAAAGGTGAATATCTGGGCGGAACGGTGCAGGTTATTCCGCACGTTACCAACCTCATTAAAGAATTTGTTACCCAGCCCGGTGAGAAGGAAGATTTCATCCTCTGCGAAATTGGCGGAACGGTCGGTGATATCGAGGGTCTGCCGTTCTTCGAGGCCATTCGTCAGCTGGGCTATGAGCTGGGTCGCGACCGCGTGCTTTACGTGCATGTGACGCTGCTGCCCTACATTGCGGCGGCGAAGGAACTGAAAACCAAACCCACCCAGCATTCGGTAAAAGAGCTGCGCTCGATTGGTATTCAGCCCGACATTATTTTATGTCGCGCCGACCGCGAAATTCCGGTGAATGAGAAAAAGAAGATCGCCCAGTTCTGTAACGTGCGCGAAAACTGCGTCATCTCGGCGCTGGATGCCACCTCGATTTATAAAGTACCCAAAAACCTTCACCTCGAAGGGTTCGATGATCGGGTGCTGGAGCACTTCAAACTCAAGTCGCGCGCACCGCTCGAGCTGAAAGAATGGGATCGTATTGTAACGCGTTTCGAGCGCCCGGGTGGCGAAGTGAATGTTGCGCTGGTGGGCAAATATACCAGCATTGGCGACACCTATAAATCACTCACCGAAGCGCTGGACCATGCCGGCATTGAACATAATGTGCGGGTGAATGTGCAGTGGATTGATGCCCGCGTGTTTGAATCGGCCGATGCGGCGAAAAAGCTGGAAGGGGTCGATGCCATTCTGGTGCCCGGCGGTTTTGGTGAAGCAGGGGTGAAGGGCAAAATTGCCGCCGTTACCTATGCCCGCGAAAATAAAATCCCTTATTTTGGCATTTGCTATGGCATGCAGGTCGCGGTTATTGAAATGGTGCGCAATCTGCTGTGCGTGAAAGATGCCACCAGCAGTGAATTCAGCACCGCGCACACGAAAGATGCCCGCGGTCAGGTGGTGGGGCTGATGACTGAGTGGGAGCAAGACGGCAAAACCCAAAAACGTGGAAAAAATGATGATTTGGGCGGCACCATGCGCCTTGGGGCCTATCCGTGCGTTATTAAAGCGGGAAGCCTTGCGCATAAAATTTATGGCGATACCAACATCAGCGAGCGCCATCGCCACCGCTATGAAGTGAACATGGCCTATGCCGATGATTTGGCAAAACATGGGGTTATTTTCAGTGGCCTGTCGCCCGATGGAAAGCTGCCGGAAATTGTGGAAATCAAAGGGCATCCATTTTTCATCGCCGTGCAGTTTCACCCGGAATTTAAATCGCGTCCCTTCGCCGCTCAACCCATTTTCGCGCATTTCGTGAAAGCGGCGAAAGAGCACAGCAAAGGCAAAACGACGAAGGAAAAAGTGGCATGACCAAACACGCACACGTCACCGCCGGAAACGTCACCTTCGGCAATGATCTGCCCTTCGCACTCATCGCTGGCCCATGCCAGATGGAATCACGCGACCACGCCATGGATATGGCCGGTGCGCTGGTGGAAATAACGAAAGCGCGTGGCCTTGGGTTTGTTTATAAAACCAGTTACGACAAAGCCAATCGCACGTCACTGAAAGGTGTGCGCGGCATGGGGCTGGAAAAGTCGCTCGCCGTGTTTGAAGAAGTGCGCAAAACCTATGGCATTCCGGTGCTGACCGATGTGCATGAAATTGAGCACTGCAAAATCATGGCTCCCGTCATTGATATTCTGCAAATCCCCGCCTTCCTTTGCCGCCAGACCGATTTGCTGATTGCCGCGGCGAATACTGACCGCGTGGTGAATATCAAAAAAGGCCAGTTCCTCGCCCCGTGGGATATGAAAAATGTGGCCGCCAAAGTGGCCGATTCCGGCAACCAAAACATTATGCTTACCGAGCGTGGTGTTTCATTCGGTTACAACACGCTGGTGAATGACATGCGCGCGTTGCCCATTATGGCACAAACCGGCTACCCCGTGATTATTGACGCCACGCACAGCGTGCAGCAGCCCGGTGGTCAGGGCACCAGCAGCGGTGGTGACCGCGCATTCGTGCCCACCATTGCGCGCGCCAGCATTGCTGTGGGCGTGGCGGGTGTGTTCATGGAAACGCACCAAGACCCTGACAATGCCCCAAGCGACGGGCCAAACATGGTGAAGCTGGCCGATATGCCAGCGCTGCTCGACCAGCTCATCGCGTTTGATACGTTGGCAAAAAGTTTCGTTGCTTGACGCATTTTATCTGACCACATACTAAATCGTCATCCCCGCGTAGGCGGGGATCCAGCGCGCAAAGCGCAACCAAAAAGCACTAGATTCCCGCCTTCGCGGGAATGACAAAAGAAAAGGAAATGCCATGTCTGCCATTCGTTCGCTTCATGCCCGTGAAATTCTTGATAGCCGTGGCAACCCCACCATTGAGGTAGATGTGCTGCTGGATAACGGCGCCATTGGCCGCGCGGCCGCGCCATCGGGTGCATCAACCGGTGTGCATGAGGCGCTGGAATTGCGCGATGGTGACGCCAAACGTTACCTTGGCAAAGGCGTGCTGAAAGCGGTTGAGAATGTGAACACCGGCATGCAAGATTTGGTCGGCCTCAACGCGCTCGACCAGGTGCTGGTCGATGGCACGCTGCTGGCGATGGATGGCACGCCCAATAAATCAAACCTCGGCGCGAATGCGATGATTGCAACCTCGCTCGCCGTGGCCA
>CANEUT010000201.1 GCA_947441895.1 Rickettsiales bacterium
ACCAAAGAACCAGAAAAGATGCTGGAATAAAATAGGGTCACCACCGCCGGCGGGGTTGAAGAAATTGGTGCCCAGGTTGCGGTCGGTCAGCAGCATGGTGATGGCACCACCAAGCACTGGCAGGGCCAACAACAGCAGGAACGCGGTGATGAGAATGGCCCAGGCGAACAAAGGCATTTTAAAGAGCGTCATGCCTGGGGCACGCATGTTGAAAATGGTGACGATGAAGTTGATCGCACCCAGAATGGATGAGATACCCGCCAAATGCAGCGAGAAAATGGCCAGATCAACCGCCATACCGGTATGTAACCCATCTTTCACCGATAGCGGGGGGTAAAGCGTCCACCCTGTGCCCACACCTACAGCCTCACCCGTGCCCACCATCGAAGAGGCAAGCAGCAGCAACATGGCCGGGATGAGCAGCCAGAAGGAAATATTGTTCATGCGCGGGAAAGCCATGTCGGGCGCGCCAATCATCAGCGGTACGAAATAATTACCAAACCCACCAATCAGCGCGGGCATAATGAGAAAGAACACCATGAGCAGTGCATGCGCCGTCAGCACCACGTTATAGAGCTGGTAATTATCGCCGAATAATTGACCGCCGGGCTGTTGCAACTGAATGCGCAGCAAAATAGACGCCGCCGCGCCCGCAAAACCAGCAAATGCAGCGTAGTACAAATAGAGAATGCCAATGTCTTTATGGTTGGTTGAGAACAACCAGCGGCGCCAGCCTTTTGGTGTGCCGTGATCATCGTGCCCATGGGTGTGATCATCGTGAGCGTGTGCGTGTCCCATAATACCCTCTTTTAATCTCTATGTTTGTCATTCTGAGCGAGGCGAAGAATCTGGAGCTTGGCACATCAGATCCTTCGTTTCACTAAGGATGACAGTTATTTTAATACCCTAACTGTGCAAACTGCATGGTATTGTTCGCGGCGAATTTGAGCTTCGCACCCTTCACCCAACGATCAAAATCTTCTTGCGAAACCACGCGAATTTCGATGGGCATAAAGGCATGCAGCTTGCCGCATAGCTGGTCGCACTGGCCATAATAAATGCCGACTTTTTCGGCCTTGAACCAGGTTTCATTCAAGCGGCCGGGAACGGCATCTTTTTTCACGGCGAAGGCGGGCAAGGCCCAGTTATGGATCACGTCGGCGGCGGTGATTTGCACACGCACCACTTTACCCACCGGCACCACCACCGGATTATCGACGGTTAGCTGACGGGGTTCACCATTTTTCAAATCCGCCGCTTTGGTGATATTGCTATCATAGGCAATGCCTTGTTCAGGATATTCATAGCTCCAATACCATTGATGACCCACCACCTTTAATGTGAGGTCGGCATTATTAATGGTATTTTCGTTATAAATCACCTCGTAATGGGCGCGGATGGAGGGAATACCAATCGCCACCAGAATGAGAATGGGAATAACGGTCCAAATGATTTCCACCGTGGCATTGTGGGTAAAGCTTTGTGGCACAGGGTTCCGTTTGCGGCTAAAGCGAATGCAGACATAAATCATCAGCGCCGTCACGAAGACGGTAATAAGGCAAATGATTACAAACACAAAATCATGCAGCTTGTGAATGATGGTCGCGGCGGGGCTTTCATCGGGCTGGAAATAAATTTGCCAGTCTTTGGCCATACCCACGATTTTGGATGCATCAAAGCGGGTGACTTCATCGGCCCCGGCAATAGCAGCGGCTTTTTCAGCGGCGGTAAGGGTGGGGGCGGCGGCTTCTTTGGCGGGCTCGGCCGTCACGGCGGGGGCGGCGGCAACAGGCGCCGCAGTTTCAGCCTGTGCCAAAACGGGGGTCATAAGAAACAGCGCCACCACAAAACACAGGGCGAACATTTTAGGAGCATAAGAAAACAGAGGCGCGATAGCCATAGATCCACTTTGAATAAAAGAATGTGCCATGCTCAAGCGCGTAGCCCAACGCGGCGTGACATGCAAGAGTGTTTTGCGAATCGGCCCTGCTTGCGCGCACAACTCCCGCATTGATGATTGATGCGCAACGTGGTTAAGTGAAATACTCGGTTATTCATAAAGGAACGGCTATGTCACTCGATACCGAAAAATTCTTTGCCAGCGGCGCGTTCGACCGTGCGGCCACCCAAAGCACGCTGGAAGATGCGCTCCACGGCGCCGATGATGGCGAGCTTTACCTGGAATATCGCGCCAGCGAGTCGTATGCGTTCGATGATGGGCGGCTGAAACAGGCCAGTGGCGATACATCGCAAGGGTTTGGCCTGCGCAGCGTGAAAGGCGAGGCCACCGCCTATGCCCACAGCGCCGAGCTGACGGATGCGGCCTTAAAGCGCGCCGCCGCCACCGTGCGCACGGTAGATTTTGGGCAAGCCAATGCCAACACGCAAATCACCCCATCGTTCGGTGCCAACCACGCTTTATATACGGGTGACAACCCGCTGGCCGCCGTACCGTTTGAAACCAAGCTGAACCTGCTGCAGGAAATTGATGCCTATTTGCGTGGGCGTGATGCGCGGGTGAAGCAGGTCACCGCCTCGCTCGCGGCCAATTGGCAGCTGGTGCATATTTTGCGCGCCGATGGCCGCAGCGCTACCGATGTGCGACCGCTGGTACGCCTTAGCGTCAGCGTTGTTGTCGGGGCGAACGGTAAAATGGAATCCGGCAGCAGCGGCGCCGGTGGACGGTATATGTATGATAGTTTGTTAAAACCGGATGCGTGGAAAAACGTTGCTGATATGGCGCTTGCGCAAGCGCTGGTGAATTTGGATGCGCGGCCTGCGCCGGCGGGTGAACTGCCGGTGGTGCTGGGCGCGGGCTGGTGCGGCGTTCTGCTGCATGAAGCGGTGGGCCATGGGCTTGAGGGTGATTTTAACCGCAAAGGCAGCTCCACCTTCAGCGGCCGCATTGGTGAACAAGTGGCTGCCCGCGGCGTGACGGTGGTGGATGATGGCACGTTCGAAAATCGCCGTGGATCGCTGACGATTGATGATGAAGGCACGCCCACCCAGCGCAATGTGCTCATCGAAGACGGCATTTTGAAAGGCTATATTCAAGACCGCCACAATGCGCGACTGATGGGCGTGGCAGCCACCGGCAAT
>CANEUT010000202.1 GCA_947441895.1 Rickettsiales bacterium
AAGTCGCTCGCCGCCAGCTACACCATTAAAGATGGCCCGAACGATGCGGGTGAAATGTTTGAACGCCCCGGCCGTCCATCGGACCGTTTCCCCGGGCCCTACGCTAATGATAATGCCGGACGTGCCGTGAATAATGGGGCCTTACCACCCGATCTGAGCCTGATGATCAAAGCCCGTGAAGATGGCGCGAATTATTTGTTTTCGTTGCTGACGGGCTATCATGAAACACCGCCCGAGGGTTTTGAAGTGCCGCAGGGCGCGTATTACAACCCGTACATGCCCGGCGGCGTTATTAAAATGGCGGCCCCACTGAAGGATGATTCAGTCACCTATCAGGATGAAACCAAAGCCACGCTGGACCAGCAGGCGCATGACGTAGTGAATTTCATGCAATGGGCGGCGGAACCTGAAATGGAAGAGCGCAAAAGCATGGGCATTCATGTCATGCTGTTCCTCGGTGCCATGACGGCCTTCTTCTATGTCGTCAAAAAACGCGTTTGGTCGAACCTGCACTAACGCATGGTGATTGCGTTTTTATTGATTGCGCCCGGCTCGGTTTCCTAACCTCGCCATGGCGCGCCGCTTCGCGGGCTCATGGCTGGCTCGCGCTACTGCGCTCTCCTAACAGCTATCAGGGGTGAATCATGGAATATCTAAACGCGGCGTTTCTGGGGGTTATTGAGGGGCTGACGGAGTTCATTCCCGTTTCTTCCACCGGCCACCTTATTCTGTTTGTCGATCTGCTGGGGTTTCAAGGCCCGCCCGGCCGCGTGTTCGAAGTGGTGATTCAGCTGGGCGCTATTTTAGCCATTTGCTGGATTTATCGGCAGAAGTTTTTGCAGCTTTTAACCAGTCTTCACACGCGTGACACCCAAGCCTTCATCCGCAATATTCTGCTCGCTTTTTTGCCAGCCATGGTGATTGGCGTGCTGGTTCACGCGCAGCTGAAAGCATTATTTTTTAACCCCACCAGTGTGGCGATTGCCTTGGTGGTGGGCGGCTTTGCCATTTTGGCGATTGAGAAGTTTAAACCCGCCCCCCACATTACCAGCACCGAAACCATGGGATGGAAAACGGCGCTGAAAATTGGCCTGTTTCAGTGCGTGGCCATGATTCCGGGTGTTTCGCGTTCGGGGGCCACCATTATGGGGGCGCTGATGATGGGGGTTGAGCGCAAAGCGGCGGCGGAATTCTCATTCTTTCTGGCGGTGCCCACCATGCTGGCTGCTGCCACCTATGATTTATATCAGGCACGCGATACACTCACCACCGACGGCATGACACTGATTGCCGTGGGTTTCGTCAGCGCGTTTGTGGTGGCGCTGCTGGTGGTGCAATGGGTGATTCGCTTCGTGCAGACCCACGGATTTGGGGTGTTTGCCTATTATCGTATTGCGTTGGGTAGTATTATCCTCGCATTGACCTATATCTAGGGCGCGCGCTAGTCATAGTGCTATGAGAATACAACCCCAATGGAGTGCTCTATGAAACATTATCGCAGCCTTGCTGCCGCTATCGCGGTTCTTGCCTTGCCCATGGTTTCCACGGCCTATGCCGATGATGATGTACGCTATGCGTCCCAGCAGGAAGAAACCGGTGATGGCGCAACACAACAAGCCGATGAAGGGGATGTGAGCATTTCCTATCAGATGGAAATTATTTCGCCGGAGCTGCTGACGGTGAACAGTCCAACCACGGCGCGTTTTGCGCTGAGTCGCAACGGGGAGCCATTAACATTTGATAAGTTGAAAACAGTGCATACCCGAAAAATTCATGCGCTGCTGGCCGATCCAACCTTGGTGGATTACCAACATGTGCACCCACGCCCAACGCGCACGCCGGGTGAATATACCATGAAATTTACACCGAAAACCGACCGGCCCTATTTACTGTGGCTGGATATAACCCCGAGTGGTGCGCAGCAGCTTTATTTGCGCGGCAAATTCAATGGCAGCAACAACGAAACCCCGCTGATTGACCGCACCGAAACCCGCGAAGTGACCGTGGGTGGCTATCACTTCACGTTGAGCTTTGATGGGCCGGTAAAAGCCGGTGAAGCGGTGATGGGCCATGTCAGTGTGGCTCAGGCGTTAACGGAAGAGCCGGTGGCCAGCTTGCAGCCGCTGATGGGGGCTTTCGCCCATATTGTGGGTATTGCGGATGATGATGAAACCATCACCCATATTCACCCCATGGGTGTTGAGCCAACGGATGATAGTCAACGCGCTGGGCCGCAGCTTGACTTCCATTTTGAGGTAAAAAATCCTGGATTTGTGAAGCTGTTTGCGCAAGTACAAATTGGCGGCAAACAGTATTATGCGCCGTTTGGGGTGGTGGTGGAGTAGTTGATTTGCGCCCGGCATTTTCTCCTGAAAATGCCATGGCGCGTGCTATCGCAGCTCATGGCTGCTGATTCGTGACTACTGTCACTCACCCTAACGGGCTGCTTGCGCAGTCCAAAACGCCTCCTTGCGTTTTGTCGGCCTACTGGCCTCGCATAACACGCTGACCACCCGCGCTTCGTGGCTCGCCATGGAAGGCTACGCATGATTACCGCAAAAGCTGAATGGTGGGGGCGAGCTGGGCGAGCGAGCCATCAGCCAGCGCCCTCAGACGAGCTTGCGAGTCAACCTGCGCGGAAGTTTGATCAGTAGATCAAACTGGAGCAAATGAAACGACTACCCTCGCCGCTTCAGCAGTCGCGTCATCAGGCTGGCGTCATAGGCCCTCAGCAGCAGCACGGCGGTGCCATAGACCGCGGTGCCGATGGCAATCACGATGCCAAGCCCCAGCGTTTTGCTGAAAATGCTGCCAGTGTAAAATGCCGCAAAATAGGGCTCGATAAACGCGAGCGCCGCCATCATGGCAAGTGAGGCGCCCAGCATTTTGGTAAGGCGCGATGTGAGCAGCGCATCGGGCGCGAAAATGCCGCGCTTATGCAGAATCCACCCCATGGCGGCCACGTTCACCCAACCGGCAATGCTGGTGGCCGCCGCCATGCCCACTTGCGCAAAGGGGCCGCTGAGGGTGAGGTTAAAAAACAAATTGATGATGACGCAGG